>CAJCHQ010000299.1 GCA_903970295.1 Bryobacterales bacterium | reverse complement strand
TGCTCTCTACTTCGGAGTGGCCGACGTATGTCGAGAGACTCAGAACTGCCTTGTGTACATCAACTCCCGCCGCATGGAATTGCACAAAGCTGCGCACAATGAACGTATGGCGAAAGTCATACACCCGAAAATTGCGGTGTTCCCTTTGTGCCAACATGGTGATAGACAAATAGCGACAGCGAGTTTAGTGTATGCCAGCCAAAAACAAAACCAGAAATTTAAAGGTTGTTGATGAAGCAAAATCCGAAACGGAAGTTGTCGAAAGAGCGAAGCGCCGGCGGTTCACCAAGGCGTATAAAGCACGGATATTGCGAGAGACAGACGCCGCCTCGACTGGGACCATCGGAGGGATTCTCAGACGGGAGGGATTGTACTCATCGCACTTAACGAAATGGCGAACCGAGCTAGGTCTTGAAGAAAAGAAGCGGGGGCCGAAAGCGAACCCACTAACTCGTGAAAATCATAAGTTAAGGCAGGAAAACAGACGTTTGGAAAGAAAGCTCGCGCAGGCAAATGAGATCATCGATTTGCAAAAAAAAATATCAAAGATCCTGGGGATCACACTTCAAGAGAATGGCGAAAAAGAATAGCCCAAGGCATTGCTTCCATTGCAAAAGAGCTGCGAATAAAACACAAGTGCTGCACTGCAGTTGGACTGAAGCGTTCGACGTATTACCGTCTGTGTAAGCCTAAGCCTAGTGAGAGAGTTTGCGCGAAAAAGCGAACGAAGTCACATCGTGCTTTGAGCGAAGACGAAAGAAGGGCCGTCGTGGCCGTGCTTCACGAAGAACGATTCATGGACAAAGCTCCGCCCGCCATCTATGCGGCTCTCCTCGATGAGGACCGCTATCTCTGCTCGATTCGCACGATGTATAGAATTTTAAATACACTCAACGAGGTCAAAGAGAGACGGAACCAACTTCGCCACCCGGTATACAAAAAACCCGAGCTACTCGCCACAGCTCCGAATCAGGTCTGGAGTTGGGATATCACCAAGCTGAAAGGACCGGCCAAATGGAATTACTACTACCTCTACGTGATTTTGGATATCTACAGTCGGTATGCAGTGGGATGGATGGTGGCAACGAGAGAGTCCGGTGAACTGGCGAAGCAGTTAATCGAGGAAACCTGCACCAGGCAGGGCATAGATCCAAATCAATTAGTAATGCATTCAGATCGAGGTTCGCCAATGAAGTCGAAAACGGTGGCACTTCTTTTGACCGATCTTGGCATAAGTAAATCATTCAGCCGGCCCCATGTCAGCGATGACAATCCATATTCTGAATCACAATTCAAAACACTCAAGAGTCATCACTCGCTGCCAGAGAGGTTCGGCTGCATACAAGACGCCAGGCTTCAGTGCAGGCAACTACTGGATTGGTACAATAATAGCCATTATCACGGTGGCATCGCCTTGATGACACCATATTCAGTGCACTACGGAAAAGCCCAGGGCTGTATTGCGGCTCGCCAAATCGTCCTAACTAAAGCACACACACAGAATCCCCAACGGTTTGTAAAAGGAAAACCAAAGGCGATGCCCTTACCCGCCGAAGTGTGGATCAATAAGCCGGCTTTTGCTCTCGCGCATGCTGTAGATTGCGAGCTTTGAGCTCCTGTTCATGCCCTGGCCGATGTTTGACGCGCGGAGCTAAACTCGCAGTGGTGCGACGGGCAACCTTGATTCGCCCGCCTGCTGTGAGTTGTTCGCCCGTCGCTCCAATAGAGTGCTAGCGCAGCGGGTCAAATACCCGGCCATTGGTTTTTGCGGCGGGCGGGTATCACGCCCGGGGGCAGTGGGTGGGGCTAGAAAACAGGAAAGAAATTTCCTGTTCGACAAAGATTGCGATTGACTTATTCCCTAAACTCTTTTCCCAATTGTCTCAAATTTGTTGACAGATTCCGTTCGTTAAACCACGTCTACTCAATTTACGTGTACAACTCCAATTCAACAACTCTGTTCATCGGCGATACGACGCAAAATCCCACTGGTCAAAATTCGCTCGCGATCAGTGCGTCTTTCGTTGGCGCAGCCACTGAGACCTTAACCTCGAGCACAAACAGCGATCAAAATTTGAATTTGGTAATCGGTGGAACAGCCACCGCCGGCGATGTTGTATCCGTAATTGTGAACAACGCAAATTTGGTTGGCGGTGAAGAAACTGCATCGTATACCGTCGCCTCCGGCAACACGCTGACAAATGTGGCATCTGGTTTGGCAAGTGCGATCAATGCCGACACTAAATTGCAAGCGATCGGTGTTGGCGCCAGCTCCGCTTCGACTACCGTCACAGTCACGACCGACACTTCTTATACAAAGGCGGTTAGCGGTAGTGCGACCGAAACAATCACTTTAGGCACCAATAATCGTGGTAATATTACTACCACCATTAGTGGTGCGCCCACGACCGGAGATGTGCTAACGATAACCGCCCATAATCAGTCCCTGAGCGGAGGTAGTGCTGCAGCCAGTTATACCGTGCTCTCGTCTGACACGCTTCTGACGATTGCAAATGGTCTGGCAGCAGCAATTAATGCAGTGACTGGCTTACAAACTTTAGGAGTCAGTGCTGCCACGAATTTGGCAACCCAAACTTCATCTCAAAGTTTTACGGGCACATCCACTCTGCCGGCTGGGACAAGCGCTGCCTCTGTAACGACAATTGACGGCAGCAATAATACCAAAACCAATAACTATCTCGTTTCGGCAACCGGCACACCGAGCACAGCTTTGACATACGACGCAAACGGCAACATGACGTCTGACGGCACCAACGCTTATTCCTGGGATGCCGAGAATCGCCTGATAAAGGTTAGTTATCCGGGGACTGGCAATAATAGCCAATTTGCATATGACGGATTTGGTCACCCGGTCAAGATTGTTGAGACATCAAGCGGCTCTGTCACAAGTACGAAGCAATTCGTATGGTCCCGTTCCGAGATGTGCGAAGCACGCACTGCTGGTGGTACGCTCTTGAATCAATATTTCCCTCGCGGACAGACGATAAGTGGTAGCAATTATTTCTACACTCGGGATCAGCTGGGGTCTGTCCGAGAACTGACAGATAGTAGCGCTAACATCCATGCGCAGTATAACTTCGACCCGTTTGGCAAAGCCGCTCAACTACAAGGAAGCCTGGCATCGGACTTCCAATACGCTGGCTACTACTTCCATGCTCCGAGTCTACTCAGTATGGCAGTTCATAGGGATTACAGTGGTAATTTAGGAAGATGGATTAGCCGTGATCCGATTGAAGAACATGGGGGTATTAATCTCTACGGTTATGTCAAAAACAGAACCATAAGCCTTATAGATCCAATGGGACTGGATAAGAAGGAAGGGGGTATTGAATACAATGAGCCGCCGCCTGTTAGACCGCCAGCAAATCCAGTGCCCGGGGGCGGGGATGTTCCAGAAGATCCTCATCGAAAATGTCCGATTCCTGAGAAATGCGTCGATGCCCCGACGAGTGGTGAGGGTGGCCCTCCCACGCGAGTAGGGACAAGTAACGACGACTGTCGAAACGGAAATGGTATGAATAATTGCCTAGCTCCAGATGGCACAGTTTACACCCCGCAAGGAAAGCCGATATGCAGTACCATGCCAGCACCGAGTACACCACCACCTCCTCCTCAGGCTTAGTTTTGGTCAACTAAAAGCATGCTACGATCGATGTGTTTCACTACATCCGTTGCTGCTGCAATTATGATTAATCGCTTTGGAATTGCATTTTCAATTTTGTTTTTTGTCTCGTTGTGCTCTAATGTCCCAGTTTTGACCCAGCCGTCTATCGAAACAACAGCCCAGT
>CAJCHQ010000298.1 GCA_903970295.1 Bryobacterales bacterium | reverse complement strand
CCATATCTGGTGTCTACGTGCCAAGATTTTACAAGTACACAACACAGGCAGTGGGTGGCCCTCTTCTAACCATCGAGCCGAACATCGAAGGACCACCAAAACGGCTAATTAAGCAACTCTTCACAGCACCACCAGATTATTTAGCTCACACCGTCATGCTCAGCCATGATACCGCCTGGGGTGACATGTTCCTAGTCGAATTAGTTCGCTCCTGCCCCCAAGAATGTCGATTCTGCCTGGCCAGTTTTCTCACCCGCCCGTTTCGCGCAGCCAAAGTAGAAGCCGTTATGCAGGCGGTCGATCTGGGGCTTAAGCACACAAAAAAAATCGGGCTGCTTGGTCCTTCGGTCACGGAACATCCTCATTTCGATCAAATTGCGGCGGCCTTGCTGGAGCGCCCCGCCACTGATATTTCAATTGCGTCGATCCGGGCCGACACAATATCAGAGACGGTTTTGAATATGTTGCGCCGCCTGGGTCAGAAATCTGTGACGATCGCGATCGAATCGGGCTCGGAAAGATTGCGCGGGATCATGAAAAAGAATCTGAGCGAAGCCGAAATCGAAAATGCCGTGTCCTTGATTGCCAGCCAGGGATTCGAGTCGGTCAAGCTGTATGGCATTGCCGGGCTACCCCATGAAGAGCAAGCCGATCTCGATGAAACCATCCGTTTAATGACTAAACTCAAAAAAGCGCATCGACAATTGCGCATTGTCTTCGGCATCAGTTCTTTTGTACCTAAAGCGCAAACCCCGTTTCAGTGGTGGGGGAGGGATCGAAAATCAGCCCAGAAAATGGAATATCTGCGCAAACATCTGGCTAAATTGGGCATTTCCGTCAGGCCGGAAAGTCATAACTGGAGCGATATTCAAGCTTTGCTTTCGCGTGGAGACCGGCGCTTGACTGCCGTTTTGCTCGATGTTTACGAGAAAGGCAACACAATCGGAGCCTGGAAACGGGCCTTCAAAGACAGTCCAGATTATTTACCCAATCTTGATTACTATGCTTTTCGCCAGATTCCAGCGACTGAATTTCTGCCCTGGACGCATCTGACCGAACCGGAAAAATCCGATTATCTGAACAAACACATGGTCGCTGCCCAAACTCTGGCTGAGATTAAGTAAGTCCCGACCGGAGCAGGCTAAAATTGATTGAAAGCCTATAAACTGTAGGCAAGCATGACCGATTCCCAGGGATAGCCAAAAGCCATCCTCAATTCCTCACAAGGAGCTAGCTAATGGACAATCAAATCAGCGAGTTAGTGCGTCCAATTCGGGAAGACCTGCTCTCAGGCGCCGCCGAATTAGCCTTGCGAGCAATTACAATCATCCAGACGATTCTCGCCCAGAACGAGCATCTCGGCCCAGACAAGCTCAAGCAATTGCTGGCTGAGACGGTCACAGCACTTTTGGAAGCCCAGCCAGCCATGGCGCCTTTGTTTCACCTGGGCAACGCCGTTTTACTCGCCACTGCCGACTGCACAACGGTAGCGGCGATTGAAGCCGATTGTCAGGCAGCGCTCAATAAATTCGAACGCACACTTTGCGAGAGCGCCAGCGCCATCGCCGACCATGCATATGCTCTGGTGCCGCCGGGCGAACTGGTCTTTGCTTATTCTTTCAGTTCGACCGTGGTCAGCATGCTCCTGAACACTCGCGCAAAGGGTAGATATTTCCGCGTTGCCTGTACAGAATCGAGACCGAGCCAGGAAGGGCGAAAATTGGCGACACAGCTGGCAGCCGGCAACATTGAAGTAATTTACACTTTCGACAGCGCCATGGGTCTCGTCCTGCCCAATTGCGCGGTCGCCTTCATGGGCTGCGACTGCATCGGCCGCCCCGGCATCGTTAATAAAGTCGGGTCCTATTTGCTGGCCCTCACCTGTAAAGAAATGGGAGTGCCACTTTACGCTCTCGCCGGCACAGAAAAGATAGTCGGCGAAGATCGGCTATTCGAATTCGAAAAGCATGAACGTCCGGGGGAAGAGGTCTGGGATGTAGTGCCCAAAGGGGTGCGCGTGCTCAACCATCAATTCGAGCTGGTGCCCTTTAGCCTGGTCACAGGTGTCGTCACTGAGAATGGTGTCTTGAAAGAAAAAGATATCGAAAAATTGGTTGAGGATACCAAGATCCATGAATCACTCAAGCTAGAAACTGTGACTTTCTAAAACGGTTAACCCATGACTGTTTCCGCAAGCGAAACTGATGCGAACAAACTGCTTTCACTGATTCTGGCAATGCTCTCTGTCTTCAGCTGGCAGACGCCTGCGTCAGCCAAATTAGGCGAAGACTTCAATATTTTCCAGAATCGCATCGTCATGAATTTCAAAGCCAGAGGGCAAGAGCCCAGGCAAGGCCGCACCGACTATCACTTCACGATGATGTTGGATCAAGCCACACAAAAAGCGGCGCCAGGCTTTGAAGGCGGACTGACCGTGACGGTGGAAAACAACCTGATCACGGGGCAGTCAATGCTTATCCGGTTAGGCACAAACCGTGAGGCGGGAAAAGCTCTGGCGTCATTGCATGCTCTGGATTTCGCCTTCGAATCACTGGGTCGACCTTCACCCAAGACCAAACGAGAAGTGCAGCGCGAATTGCAGTCATATACTGCAGCAGTGACAAAGGCTCTGGCCGGAACACCGCAGAATATTCGCTATGCGGACACGCAAGGCAAAATCACCATCTCCAAAAGACCGGATGGGTCAATCGCCCTCGCCGCCACATTTAATTGATACCACTGATCGCGTCTACGGGTAGAGACCGCGTAAGCGACGCGCTTCCATGATCCTTTCGAGAGCAATCATCATAGCGGCCGAACGCAAACTGCACTTGTGCTTGTTTGCCATGTCGTACACTTTTTCGGAAGTCTTGTGATTGAGATCGGCTAGTTGCTTGTAGACTTCGGTTTCCGTCCAGAAAAGCCGCATTAGTCCTTGCACCCACTCGAAATAGCCGACTGTAACTCCAGCCGAATTGGCGAGAATATCAGGGACGACAGTGATACCGTTCGCTTCCAAAATTTCATCAGCTTCTGGCGTGGTGGGCGCATTGGCTCCTTCCACCACGAATCTGGCTTTGATTTTATTAGCATTCCCCTTGTGCAATACATTAGCCACCGCGCACGGTGCTAACAGATCGCACGGCAGTTCCAGAAGTT
Organism: Bryobacterales bacterium; assembly: GCA_903970295.1. Next base: position 4,707 of record CAJCHQ010000298.1, on the reverse strand, counting down.
CATCTTTGGAAACGGCATCAGCTCCCTTGAATCCCTTGACCGAGCCTTCGTTTTTTATGTACTCGGTCAATTCCTGGAGGTTGATGCCCCGAGTATTGTGCAGACCGCCAGTGCTATCTGACACACCGGTAATACGAAACCCTTCTTTGCTGAGAGTGTTTGCCACATACATGCCTACTTGCCCCAGCCCTTGCACGACAATCGCCGGCGAATCTTGGGGATCTGGCATGTGGCAAACCAGGTGCTTGATTGCTAAAGCAACGCCAAATCCTGTCGCTTCCATCAAACTCAACGAACCGCCAATCGAGCGCGGCTTACCAGTGACAATCGAGGGCACTGTATGGCCGACGTTGACACTGTAGGTGTCCATCATCCAGGACATCGTCTGCTCGTTCGTGTTCAGGTCGGGTCCGGTAATATCTTCAGCCGGTCCGATCATGCTAAGTATTTCAGAAGTGTAGCGACGGGTAACATGCTCGAGTTCGCTTAGACTCATTGCGTGCGGGTCCAGACGGATGCCACCATGGGCGCCACCAAACGGCAGACCGAGCAGTGCGCACTTCCAGGTCATGAGCATAGCCATCGCCGATACTTCACCAAGGTTGACGTTGGGATGGAAACGCAAACCGCCTTTTCCGGGCCCGAGCGCCAGGTCATGGTGGACGCGATAACCCATAAAGGTCCTGACCGTGCCATCGTCCATGCGGGCTGGAATTACAACTGACAGAGAACGTTTGGGGTGTTTGAGCGGTTCGATCGCATTGTCATCAATTTTCATGAGCTCAGCTACTTTTAGAAGTCGCTCCTGAGCCATTTTGAAATCAAGCGTTTCCCATTCGTTGCCGCTGTAGCTTTGCGCTTCTTTGCTGCCCGACGCGCCCTTACTTCCGGATGCAGTTGCCATCATAACCCTCATGATAGGGCGCCTTCGCAGCGCCTGGTTCCACTCGGATGCCGCTTCTTGGCAGCACGCCACCGACTTCGTATTATATTCCGAATCCGGCGCTTCCACCACTGCGCCAGGGGATCAAAGCGGTCACTTATCTAACGGGTCGGCTGTCACCTGAACATCATTTTGCGGTTTCCAAGTTCAGATCGCCAGTCAAGTTTTTCATTACCTGCGACTGCAACGACTGAGCCAGTTTGCGCAACGTCAAAATTTGCGCGGTAGCGTTTTGGGTCGCCGAAATCCTCAGCTGCCCCTCTTCGCCATCTTTGCTCAGCCCAGAAGCGTTGATCAAGACATTCATGTAGGCGCCTTCAGCGGCGGCCACGGCGTTCAAGACGGCACATCCGGCATCGCTAAGAGAATTCGGATTGCCGTCTTCGATCACGACCGCGGCTAGCTCGAGCGCCTGTTTGCACCCTTCGATCACGGACATTGGTACAGCAATCGCTGCCCCATTAGCGGTAAGAATTGCTAAATCGCGAGCCGTCTTCTCTTCTATTGAGGTCTTGGGCATGCGGCGAGCATCGATTATTTTATTAAAGGCTTTCATGTCATCGTCGACAGCCTTGAGAAATCTGGTCTTCAAGCTTTGGCCCGAATTGGCCGTCTTTCCCATCAAGTGCTTATGCTTCTCGAAACCTTTTTTATCGTAAGTAAGATTGGCCACCATGGCACTCAAGCTGACAGACAAAGCAGCACACAGAGCAGACACACTACCGCCGCCGGGGGCAGCTGATTCACTGGCCAATTCGTCGAGAAAATCAGCTAGTGTTCTTTCCTGCAATAGTTTTTCTTTAGGGCGTACTTTGTATTCGATGATTTTTTGGCTTGGCGCAAAAGGAGCGAGATCGGCTAAACCCAATGATTGAGTGGCGACTGTGATCAGTTCTTTCTCACTGACACCGGTCGAGCGCCCTTGTTTGGCCAGGTAATGACGACCGGCATCCAGCATGGGCGCGAGTGGAATCAATCCGACAATTTCGCTGCCTGTGACACGCAAACCGATCTTTTCGGCCTGGCGCACACACTCATCAAAAGCCTGATGCACAGATGTGACAGCAATGTCGACCAGATTAATGGATACTTGCGCGCGCTCATATTCATCGACATACCAACCCACCGCTCGGCAAGCCGGCAAAATTCCAGCCTGCTTGATCGTTTTACCATCTTGATCTTTCAAGGTCGAACCATCCGCGGCCTTTTTCGCCCGGCCCGCCTCACGAATATTGAGAGCAATCTCGTTGGCTAATTTCTTGGATTTAGTATTGAGATTGACATTGTATGCAATCAGAAAAGGTCTGGCACCAATAACGGTGGCACCAGACTGGGCATTGAATTCGCTTGGACCAAAATCAGGCTTGAACCAATCTTGCTTAAGCTTGCCAGGCAGGGACTCATACTCGCCTTTGCGAATATCAGCCAGGCTCTGGCGGGCAGTGACCCTGGCGGCTGCCGCATACAGATAAACGGGAATTTTCAATTGCTCACCCACTCTCTCACCGAGGCGAGCCGCCAGTTCTGCGCATTCTTCCATGGTCACACCGGCGACGGGCACGAACGGGCAGACATCGGTGGCACCCATGCGCGGATGCTCGCCTTTATGTTTGCGCATATCGATCAAATGGGCGGCAGTAGAAATCGCCTGGAAGGCTGCTTCAACAACGGCATCCGGTTCACCGACAAAAGTCACGACTGTGCGATTGGTTGACCAGCCGGGATCTACATCCAATAAATTAATTCCAGCCACGCCTTTGATTGCATCAGTAATCGCATTGATTACTTTTTCATTCCGCCCCTCACTAAAATTAGGGACACACTCCACCAGACGCATGGCTATCCTCTCAAATGCAAACCCACGCAATCATATTACAGCAAAGAAAGTCAGCGCTCAAAAACTGCCGGCTAACTTGAGATCACCACAGATCTGCCTCGGCTGGGTCAGCCTTGAGTGGATCGAACCAGTCACAGGCAGTGTCTGAGCCTTTGTTATCGACAATGACGTCGACGCCCGGATAAGCATTTTCGAGCTGCTCTTTGAAATCGGCTGGCCAACGCTTGCAATAGTTGAATATCAGCGTTTTCAGATTTTCCAAATGCCGGGGACCTTGAGGAATCTGCAACCCCTCGAGCATTGAAGAACCAAGACTCAGTCGTTTCAATTCAGGCAGTTGAGCCAACTGAGACCACACCGCTTGTTTGTCTTCTGCACTCTTAGCAAAATCATTTCCTTGAAGATCTAATGTATCCAATGTGCGAACACGACAAATCAGCGCGATTTGCTCCAATGTCACTTTAGTTCTATCAACTCCAGACGACGCATTGATTTGCCTTTTATCCCTTTGTTGATGATACCGGTCACGTCTTCAACGACATCGTATTTGCCGCCAGGATCACGCGGACCACAAATTGAAAACACCTTGATCTTCTCCAGATTTTTCAAGCTGGATATGTGAGAGTCGTTCTCCACACCTTCATGGAAGCAAAGCCAGTGCAATTGAGGCAACTGACCTAATCGTTCGATTATGTAGGGTGTTACCGTGTCCAGCTCCCAGATTATCAACCGCACTGATTCCAGAGGCAGTGTGAACGAGAAGAAGCGATTCAGTTTCTCTGGATCGAACACCGTGGACAATTCCCCTCGTCCAGGTACCAAAAGAAGCCCGCTCAAATCATTTTGTTGAAAGCGGGAGAAATAAGAGGGATTGGTTGTGTACAATCTGGGTCCGACGCGCAGCATCAATTTCGCCGTCTGCGGCACCTGGCAATCAGCTTCGGCGATCACGGTTTGCAATTGTCTTTTGTTCCACCAGAAAAATTCGCCGAATTTTACCGAGGCCGGCAATTTGAATATGCGCAAACCATTTTCGCTGTGCGAATACAGTGTTTCGGTTTCTTCCTCGGCGTGACTCGAAGTTGTCACAGGCTGGTAGGTCTCGGAGGCATGTGCGACTGTGGGCTTGGTCGATCGATCCAGCGACAGGTACTGCCAAACGAATACGCCACCACCAATGGTGACAAGGGCAAGCACGACGACTGCGACAATGCGCAGCCAGGGCCTTTGCGATTTTGGAGAGGAATAGCCGGGTGGATTCGCTCGGACCCGTTCTGAACGCCCTTGTTGCAGCCACAAAAAATCAGATGCGACATCACCACCGGTGCTGTAACGGTTAGCCGGGTCCTTGGCTAGCATCATGCCGATTATGCGCTCTAGAGCTTCGGGAAACTGTTGTCCCAATGATGCTTCTCTCAACGAATAAGGTTTATCCTGCCGATGCTGCATCATAGTAGCCAGAGCAGTTTCAGCGCGAAATGGTGGAGCGCCGGTTAAAACCTCGAAGAAGACGCAACCCAATGAATAAATATCGCTGCGATTGTCAATCTTGGCTCCCAAACATTGCTCCGGGCTCATGTACAAGGGCGTGCCAAAAATCTCTCCGGCTTTGGTCAGAGCCACTTCATCATCCGAAGCCATTTTGGCGATGCCAAAATCGATGATTTTCGGAGTAAATTCGTCACCACTACCAGCTGCATTCGAAACAAGAATAATATTGTTCGGCGTGATGTCGCGATGAACCACACCCTGTTTGTGTGCATAGTCCATGGCTAAACAGACAGGGATAAAGATTTTAAGCGCCATAGCCAGCGGTAGAGGACCTTTTTGTTTCAAATACTTAGCGAGAGTTTGTCCCTCGACGAAGTCCATAATAATGAACGGTCGGTTGCCGTCGATCAGGCCAAAATCTACCGACCTGACCAGA
>CAJCHQ010000297.1 GCA_903970295.1 Bryobacterales bacterium | reverse complement strand
CTCTCATTCACTATGCACGCTTCGAAGAAGCGTTTCTGAAGAATTTGCACACTCGTTTTGTCAATTCGCAAGAATTGCCATTTCGCATCTTGTGCACCTACGAAATTGCCAGACGTCTCTTTCCGAATCTGCCCACTCGAGGCATCAAGGGCATCGCCTCATTTTTTGGGGCGACTATACCTGACACAAAACGATCGACTTGCCACGTTGAAGCGACCTGGACGATTTGGAAAGGGCTGGTCGCAGAACTGTCAAAACGTGGAATCGACACTGTCGATCAACTGGAAGATTGGCTGACAACGGTGCCGGTAGCCAAACGGACGAAACTGGAATATCCGCTCGACAAGAACAAGCGCATGGCTCTCCCCGACCGCCCTGGCGTCTATCGCATGCTCGATTACGCAGGCACTGTGCTTTATGTCGGTAAAGCCACTTCGCTGAAGAGCCGAGTCAACAGCTACTTTCGCGGCAAGAAGGGAAAAGACTCGAGACGCCTCGAAATGCTCACTCGCGTTTGCGATCTAAAAGTCACCGTTTGCGATACCGCACTGGAGGCGGCGGTGCTCGAATCGGATGAGATCAAGCGCCTGAACCCTCCATACAACGTGATACTGAAAACCGGGCGGCGGCATTTGATTTATTACAATCGCGCCCTCACCGAGTGGAAAGCGCAACCCGGAGCAGAACATTCGCTAGGACCGTTCCCTGGGCCGTTTTTGATTGAACCGTTGATCCGCTTAAGTCAATCCTTGCAGAAGAACGAATTCGACCCGCTAATCTTTTTCGACTATGTCGAACCTAATTTGATCGCCGAAGGCTTCGCCATTTTTCAGCGGATGTTTGAAATGCCACTGACGCACGTCACTCCCCGTGGACTGATGGCCTTCGCCCTGCAACTTTACAAAGAGGAAGTGAGGCTGGCGGAAGAAGAACTGAATGTGACCGATGACTATGCTGAAATTGACGAAAATGGCACTGCTGCCACCAGTTCAGCCGATTCAACTAGACGCGATGAAGAAAATGAGAAAGCATTGTCAGTTGAAGATATCGTTGCAGAAACAGCTAGCGAAGAGCTCACGGCAGACGATGTAGCCGGAAAATTCCAGCGTCTATTCTTGAGAGCTGCCCGCGCCTATTTGCAGGCTCGCGCCCTGCGTTGTTTACTCGAGTCTTCGGTCGAATTCTGCGATCAAGGCGTATCTAAGTGCATTCGAGTGCGCAACGGTCGCATCATGGAAGCGGAACAGTTGCGACTGTTCGACTCCCCCGCAAAAGCTCGACGGCCAACGCCACGAGAGATCGATCTGACCACATATGATCGCATGCGGGTTTTGCTAGCCGAATTGGGTAGGATTAGAGCAAGCGGTTCCCATATCAAAGTCGATTCGGATCTGGGAGCAGGCATCCCACAATGGCTGATCGGGCGAGCGCCGATTGCTTGAATGCGCTCAATCGAGCGCTCGAATTCGAACTGGGTCGGTCAAGAAATTAAGACTGATTACAAACATGGTTGCGATTATCAGTAATTGCCACCAACAATCGCCGCTTCGTGATTTGCTATCTATAGTGGCGTAAATATATTCGTCACTGAAGGAGAATCTCGGATGACACAAAAAGCCGCAGAAGTCGCTCTTGTGGGTGAACTCAGACCTCACTTCTCGGAGATTCTCGAGGGAGACGCTCTAAATTTTGTAGCCGCGTTACATAAGCAGTTTAATCCGACCCGCGAAAAACTACTGGCTAGACGCATCGAACGACAGAAGGAGCTGGACAAGGGAGCGGTTCCAGAGTTTTCCAGGCAGACTGAAGAAATTAGAAACTCTAACTGGCAAGTTGGCAGCGCGCCCTCGGATCTGAACGATCGTCGGGTGGAAATCACCGGACCGGTTGAGCGAAAAATGATGATCAATGCCCTCAATTCGGGCGCCAATGTGTTTATGGCTGATTTCGAAGACTCGCTTTCACCCAGCTGGGTCAATGTTGTCGAAGGACAGATCAACCTGCGTGACGCTGTGCGCAAAAAACTTTCCTTTGTCAGTCCGGAAGGAAAGGCATACAAGCTCAATGAAAAGACAGCTACTCTCGTTGTGCGTCCACGCGGCTGGCATTTGCTAGAGCGACACGTGACCGTGGATGGAGAGCCAGTCTCCGCCAGTCTTTTCGATTTCGGCATCTATTTTTTCCACAATGCCAGCGAGTTGCTATCGCGTCAAAGTGGCCCTTATTTCTACTTGCCGAAAATGGAAAATCATCTGGAAGCGCGCCTTTGGAATGATGTCTTCAATTTCGCCCAGGACAAATTGAAGATCTCGCGCGGCACCATTCGTGCAACAGTTCTGCTCGAGACAATTCTGGCTGCCTTCGAGATGGACGAGATTTTGTATGAACTGCGCGAGCACGCATCCGGGCTGAATGCCGGTCGCTGGGATTACATGTTCAGCATAATCAAGAAATTCAGCACAAGACCCGACATGATTCTACCCGATCGCTCCCAAGTGACAATGTTCGTGCCGTTTATGCGCGCCTACTGCGACCTTTTGGTTAAGACCTGCCATCGGCGAGGTGCCCATGCTATGGGCGGAATGGCGGCGTTCATTCCCAGCCGGAAAGACGCAGACGTAAATGCTAAAGCGATGGCCAAAGTGACTGAGGACAAAGAACGCGAGACTAAGGCTGGTTTTGACGGCACCTGGGTGGCGCACCCAGACCTGGTGCCGATTGCCAGAGAAGTTTTCGACAAGCACCTGGGTGCCAAGCCCAATCAGAAAGAAGAGCTGCGCGGTGACGTGGCGGTCGAGGCGAAGGACCTGATCGATTTGAACATTCCCGGCAGCACAATCACTCTGAGCGGTGTCACTCTAAATATAAGCGTTGCTTTGCAGTACATCGAATCGTGGCTGCGCGGCAATGGCGCTGCAGCAATTAATAACCTCATGGAAGACGCAGCCACTGCCGAAATATCACGCGCCCAACTCTGGCAATGGATAGCTAATCAGACGGTCACCGACGAAGGAAAGCTGATCGACAAAAAATTGTACGAAGAAATCAAGACTCAGGAATTGCAAAAGCTCACCACATCCGGTGCCGGTCGCTACAGAGAGGCAGAAAAGATACTCGATCAGCTGGTTTTGGCAAACTCCTTTTCGGAGTTTCTGACAATTCCTGCCTATACTTATCTAGAGGACTGACACGAAAAAACATAAGGCAGGAATAAAAGAGACCTGCATACTTGAACCACCGGAAGAGGTAACAAACATGACATCGGAATCCGCTGACGAGATCAAACAGTTAAAGGACAATTGGCACAAAGATGCTCGTTGGCAGGGTATTCGTCGAGATTATTCAGCGGAAGAAGTAGTCAAACTGAGACCATCGATCAAAATCGAGCATTCGCTAGCCCGATATGGTGCTGAGCGCTTGTGGAAGATGTTAAACCAGGAACATCACATCAAGAGCCTCGGAGCTCTGACCGGCGCGCAGGCCGTGCAGATGGTAAAAGGCGGTTTGAAGTCAATCTACCTGAGCGGTTGGCAAGTAGCCGCAGACAATAATGTTGCCGGGCAGACTTTTCCGGATCAAAGTTTGTATCCCTCCAACAGCGTGCCCACTCTCGTAAAGCGGCTCAACAACGCACTCATGCGCGCCGATCAGATCAGCGCCGTTGAAGGAAAAAGAGAAGTAGACTGGTACGTGCCGATCGTCGCCGACGCTGAAGCAGGTTTTGGCGGCCCACTCCATGCCTTCGAACTGATGAAATCAATGATCGAAGCCGGCGCCGCCGGTGTTCATTTCGAAGATCAATTGGCCTCCGAAAAGAAGTGTGGGCACCTCGGCGGGAAAGTCCTCGTACCGACGGCTCAATTCATCCGCACGCTGATTGGTGCCAGATTGGCCGCCGACGTCTTGAATGTTCCGACAATCATCATTGCCCGCACCGATGCGTTGAGTGCGACACTTTTGACTTCTGATATCGATCCGCGCGACAAAGAATTTATTCACAAAGAACGGACGGCAGAAGGGTTCTTCCGGGTCAAAGAGGGCATTGATGCGGCCATAGCTCGTGGTCTTGCTTATGCTCCTTATGCCGACATTCTGTGGTTCGAGACATCCACTCCCGACCTGGCAGAAGCTAAGCAATTCGCCGCTGCCATTCACGCCAAATTTCCGGGCAAGGCGATGGCATACAATTGCTCGCCCTCATTCAATTGGAAAAAGCATCTCGACGACGAAACCATCGCCGCATTCAACACGACCCTTGGTGACCTCGGGTACAAGTACCAGTTCATCACATTAGCCGGTTGGCACCTCAATAACCTGGCCACATTCAAGTTAGCGAGAGACTATAACGAGCAGGGCATGCCCGCGTATGTAAAACTGCAAGAAGAAGAGTTTGCCCTCGAAACAGAAGGATATACGGCGGTAAGGCATCAACGCGAAGCCGGTACGGGTTACTTCGATGAAGTACTGACCATGATTTCGGGCGGTGCCGCATCGACTTCGGCAATCGCCGGCTCAACCGAGCAAACTCAATTCGAAGACAAGCACGTGGGCACGCCAAAGCAGACGAAACCAGCCAAGTCGATCAATTCTTAATATCGAATATCGGCTTTAGGCTTATGCTTGCGGGCTACGATTGTGAGATACTGCTTGCCTTCTTGACTAAAGCTATGCGTGGTCACGACCTCGAACCGTTCCAAATCGAGCTTGTTCAGAGCAGCTTCAGCCTCGGTGAAAATCTCCGCATTAACCACTTTCCATAAAAATTCCATTGCCGATCTCCTTTGGCGAAGCGACAATCATGGCTGGCGACAACATTAATTGCAATACGCCGAACAAAAAGCATACTGACATGGTGGGTGACTGAATGCCAGCCGCAGACAGAGAACAGATCACCGAGCGTAACCTCGCTCTCAATCCGACTGCCGAGCAATGGCAGCAGTTGCGAAAACTCAGTCGCGAGTGGATCGGGCAGGCCCGCCGAATCGATGCTCCAGAGCGCCAACAAACAGAGAATGCGATTGCTGAATTGTATGACTGGCTGCGTCTCGAAAAACCATTGATCGTATGGTGCGACAGCCCCTGGCAGATGATGGTCATGCCTGCGGTTTTACACTGCATTCTACGTTCGCCACCACTGCGCTTCGAATTAACGCAACTGTCACAGAACGCTTCCGGGCTGTGGTTATCGTTGTGGCAAAAACTCATGCAACAATGCGAACCGGCATGGAACCAATTGAGCGAATGGCCGCAAACCGAACTATTTGAACCGATCCGAGATCCGGAAATCACCAGCATAAGACGCTCGAGCAAAGATTTTTTCAGGGCGGCAAGTGCTTCTGAATTCTTCGTCGATCTTTCGCCGCACTTAACTCTGCGGCATGATGATTTCATGTTGCAGCTCAGTTCAGGTTGCAGTCTAAACTTGAGCAAAAAGTCTTTCGCATCGATTAAGAGCAATTGTATTGATCCGTGCACACGAGAAGGAGGCGCTCTCAGCCGCCGACAAATTCTTGCCGAACTGAATAACACTCTCGATTGGTCGCGATTGGTCGGCGAATGGCGTTCCCAACTGACAGCCCAGGCACGGAAGCAAACAACATCGTCATCGCAGAGAGGATTTGTCGGATCGTATTTAGGATCACCCTGGCAAGAAGCCGAACATGTGCTGAGAATAGCTCTGCGCAACACCTGGTGGGGCGCCTGGACGAGCAATTGGCTACCAGTCTACGAATTTCTTTTTGGCAATTTCGAATTGCCGGCAGCCGATCTCGAAACTAAACGCGAACTGAATTGCTGGTTGAACTTAGCCAGACAGACAACGGCCTATTTATTCCTCAAACGCATTTGCTTCGTCTGTACCCGTCCAAACAGCCTCAATTTAGACGATCTCGGTCGGCTTCACCATGAAGAAAAATCGGCCGTGATTTTTCCAGACGGCTATCAATTATTCTCATGGCATGGCACCACAGTAACCGAACGACTGATCACTCACCCGGGCGAAATTACGATCAAATCGATCGAGTCGACGCGCAATATTGAACTCCGCCGAGTGATGATCGAAAGATTTGGAAGCGGTAAATATCTTACCGAGTCAGGAGCCAGGAAAGTTCAGGAAGATGAATTCGGAATTCTTTACAGCAAGACTATGAATCAGGACGAGGCAATCGTCATGGTCAAAGTGACTAACAAAACGGCCGAACCAGACGGCACCTTCAAAGACTATTTTTTGCGTGTGCCGCCTACCATCTCGAAAGCTCGCGACGCCGTCGCCTGGACATTTGGTATACAGCCAGCCGACTATCATCCAGATCTCGAGACTTAACGGGTTGATCATCGAAACTTCGCAGATTGCCCGATCACAGAAGCGAGACCGGCTTATATAATGGAGAAGGACGGATGCACGACGATGGTTGGTTCGGAGAATGATATGAGTAAACAATTCAGACAGGGTGATGTTCTCTTGGTCAAAGTCGATGCACTTCCGGCGGGAGCTGAGCTCCAGGAAGTCGAAGACAGAATCGTGCTTGCCTATGGTGAAGTGACGGGGCATGCGCACGCAGTCGGACTGGAAGGCGCCAAGCTCTATCGAAGCAATGGCGATGATCTGCTCAAAGTGCACACGGCAACTGCTTTAGTGCACGAGGAGCACAGCCCGATCCCGCTTGACCCAGGCGTTTACAAAGTGGTCAGACAGCGCGAATATACTCCGCAAGAGATACGACGAGTCAGTGACTGAAGTCGAAGCGATCGAGCAGCTGACGCCTTTGCAGCTGGATGAACTGGACCGGCACTGTCGGAACTGGCTCGCTCTGGCACGATCAACCGCAGCGATTGATAAGCTCGCTTCCGAGCAAGCAATCAAGACGATCTATGGCTGGCTGCAATTACCGCCGCCGGTCATATTTTGGTGCCGCAGCCCGTGGCAACTAGCGCTGATGCCTTTGGTAGTGCAGATGCTTACTTTGTCTCCCCGTTTCTCTGAATGGCGCGATGATTTTGCCGCAAATGCAGATGATAGGCTCTGGCAAGAGTTGTGGCAGGATATAAGTTTGCAGATGAATAGTCGTGTTCGTCTGCAGTTGCAAGATCCGCCCAAGGTTCTGGATGGGGGTCCTTACAAAGCCGATCGAGGAAATTTGGATCGACTGCGCAGTGAAGAGCACAATCATCGATTCGCCCGGGGACCCCGCATGGGTTTCTGGGATCATCCTTCCGGTCTGTGGGACAATTTCTCGCTCAGTTTGCTGGCTGCCCAACACGAACTCGTAGCCGAACTCAATGTCGTCGGCAATGCTATTTTCAAGCGAGAAGCTGGTCATCAGCTGCGCAGCCACTTCGACGAGCAATTCAGAACTAACATCAATGCCGTCTTTCGGGGGCAAATGGAGCGGCATTTCGGTAATTTGAGCTGGCAAAGTATTTCATCTGAATTGCTGGAGAAAATGCCGGTTCAAAATCTAATCGATCTAATCGGACAGTCGGTCGAAGAACAGGGCTTTGCCTGGCAAAGCGAAACTCCAAACAGTGCCGCGATCTTCCTCGATGCGATCGGGCTGGACAGTAAAATTCAATTTTCGGCATACTTCAATTGGCTGATCAGAAGCATTTGGTGGGGACCATGGTCGATAGATTGGTTGCCACTGCACGAATTTCTACTCGCCAATTTCCAGATCCTGCCCCAGTCGCCCTACAGTCGAGCAGAACTCACCGGTTGGTGCAACTTAGCTCGGCAGGCTAGTGCTTACACATTCTTCGAACGCGCCTGTTTTGTCTGCGAGCGCCCACTAGAATTGAAGCAGGATGAGCGCTCTCGCTTTCATTGTGCAGATGGTCCGGCAATCTCATTCGCAGATGGATATGAAATTTACTCATGGCATGGCATTTCGGTGAGCAAAGAAATCATCGAAAGTCCAGACTCGATCGACGTGAAAAGCATTCAGTTCGAACGTAACGCCGAAGTTCGGAGAGTGATGATCGAACGGTTCGGAGCAATTAGATTCATCACCGAATCTGGTGCGAAAAAATATCAAGAGGATGAGTGCGGCATTCTTTATCGCAAAGACCTGCACGGCGACGAGCCAATTGTCATGGTTAAAGTGATCAACAAAACCCAGGAACCAGACGGCACATTCAAAGAATATTTTTTGCGAGTACCGCCCACTATTACGACCGCCCGCGAAGCGGTGGCCTGGAGCTTCGGGATGCAAAAGGAAGAATACTCGCCGGCTCGGGAAACTTAGCTGTGTGATCAACTCTGCCCATTGATCGAATTCCGGTTGCCGTTCTTTATTTGAGCAAGTTTGCGCCACCTTTTTTGCCGGATAACCTTGTGCGACAAGGTGTTTAAGCCAATTCATCCGATATCCGTAAAGATTGCGGGCGACCCCGATCGTTAAATTGTCCGGGATTAAACCAGATCTTGACAAACATAGACGACCGGTCTATTCTGGTATAATGAATGGGTTCGCAGTATCGGTAATTGGAGAGATCTGGAGAGTTATGCCTAAAGCGACGACTAAGGAATCGACAAAAGTTCAATTGCTCGAAGCGGGCACTGAGATCATGCTGGAAAAAGGTTACAACAACACCGGCATCATGGAAGTTTTGCAATCGACCGGTGTTCCGAAAGGGTCGTTTTATTACTATTTCGATAGCAAAGAAGACTTTGGCCTGCAGATCATCAATCACACCCATGTGACCTATCAGGACAAGATTAAAGCCTGTCTCGAAGACGTCAGCATGACACCAGTCGAAAGACTGCGCAAATACTGCGAAGAAGGCATGCAAATGTTCGAACAGAACGCTTGCCGGAAAGGTTGCCTGATTGGTAACTTGAGCCAAGAAATGGCCGACCAGAGCGAGGTCTTCCGCAATCGCCTGAAAGAAATTATTGTTTCCTGGCGCACTATATTTGCTTCATGCATCCGCGAAGGACAAGAAGCGGGTCAAATCTCTAAAGCGCTCGACGCCGATGAACTGGCTGAGTACTTCCAGTCTGGATGGACCGGTGCAGTGGCGCGGGCGAAAACACTGAAGTCAACTGAACCGCAGAAGATCTTCATTTCCGTAACATTCAACCACGTCCTGAAGAGCTGTTAAAGCTCAATTGCGGTACCATGTCTGTCTGTCCAGTGCTTTGTCAGCCTGAATACAGCTTCGATTCGAAGCGCGGGTAAACGACAGAGTTCGCGGAACGGCGTTATTTGTATGCACCTAAGTATTGGGAGTTCACCA
>CAJCHQ010000296.1 GCA_903970295.1 Bryobacterales bacterium | reverse complement strand
AGTGGCTCTCCCGATCGGAGTCGTTAGATCAATAGCCTCAGTAATCGAAACGAAACCAACTTCCAATTCTGATAGCTCTTGCAACGTTGATACCAGATCATGCAGGGAGCGTCCCCAGCGATCTAATTTCCAAACAACGATCGCATCAATGTCTCTTCTTCTTGCCGCAACCATTAGCTGTTGTCTCTTCTTTCGCTCCTTCACGCCTGAGCCTACGTCGTCTACCTCCAAGACGCACTTCCATTTGCGCGCCCGCAGATATCTTTTAATCGCTTCAAGCTGCATGGGCAAAGTTTGCTGATCGGCTGTCGAGACACGGACATATATACCAGCGCGCAATTTTGTATTTCTCCAAGGTGTCCAAAAACCCATTAGAAAAACTGTAACCGAAAACGGGCTGGTTAGGGCTTTTCAAAAGTCAAAATTTGCTGTCCAATATCTATAGTTTTTGGGCACTCGGTTTAAAAAATTTGGATATACAAGATATAGCCCTGGAACGCTATAGAACAATAGAGCCATTTCTCAAGCGCCAAGCCACTCTTGAGGATATTTCAAAACAGAAAAAGCTCTCAATCAGAGTTTTATATTACTGGGTTAAAGCATTCAATCAAAGCGGTCTGAATGGGCTTGCGCCAAAGAGGCGAAGCGACAAAGGCCAGCGCAGGGCTGCGCCAGAAGAACTGATCAACCTTGTCCAGGGCTTATTCCTCCGAACGCCGCCTGTTCCGATCAGCGCCATACACCGAATGGTGCAGGATGTTTGTAAAAAGAATGGATGGCGTATACCGAGCTATGATGTTGTACACGACGTAGTTTCAAATTGTCTGGCGTCAAGTGTTTTTGCCTGTCGCGACAGTTTAAATTTGCCGCTTTAATTCCGACATGTTCTGTTCGGAACTGAAATTTAGAAGTTGGATCGCGGCGCTAGTTCGCGCTTGTTTGACCCCGGAAATCGAGTAGCGAACAATCCGTGGGTGAAATTTTTTCGGGGGAGTCAAGCTACACTCAAGAAGCTGGCGACAGTTTAAAATTCTACATTTGCAGCTTTTGCAGTTTTTGCCCGCGATATCTTGTTTTTGCTTTTTGCTTGTCGCTCGCGGTAGCTTTCGCCTTCCAGCTCCATAAGCTCTAAAATTGTGCCATGATGCACCAAACGATCAATAGCTGCTTTGGTCGTCATTGCGTCTTTGAAAATTGCATTCCAACCAGAGAAAGCAAGATTACTGGTGATCACGACGCTTCGGTTCTCGTAGCGAGCGGCCAACAGCACAAAGAGAACGTCGGTTTCATCCCTGTCCTGGGGTACATACGATATATCGTCGATGATCAATGCTTCGTACGAATCCAGGCGCTTGATCATTGCGTTCAGTGTCAGGTCGCGCTTCGCGACCAGTAGTTCCTGCACGAGAGCGGCTGCCGTCGTGCACAGCACCCTCCGACCTCGCAAGCACCACTCTCGACCAAGTGCCGCAGATAAGTGAGTTTTGCCGGTTCCTGGTAGCCCAAAAATTAGGATGTTTTCGCAGTGATCCAGGCAGTCACCAGAAGCTAACTCCTGTAGTCGAGATGAAGAAAGTCCGGCTTGACCGCGCAGCTCAAATGCTTCTAGAGTTTTTCCGACAGGTAACTTTGACAGCTTGAGCAGACGCTCGGTGCGACGATTGTATCGCTCATCGCTTTCAATTTTTGCAAGCTCATGCAGATATGCGGTGTGTCCAAGCTTGGTCTTTTGCGCCTTCTCCGCAAAACTATTGTAATGACTCACAAAGGCTGGCAGGTGCAGCGATGTAAGCAGCATCTCAAGTTCTTGTTTGTCCTTCATGAGGTTCGCTCCTTTGGTGCTCGCTGCAAGTGCGATAACAGCTCGTCATACGAGCATAGGTCTGGAATTTCGATCTGTACGTCCGGCACATCAGGTTGCTTCGTTTGAACAAGTTCTTTTACCGACGAGAATAGCGGCAACCGTTCTTCTTCCAACAGCATCTCCAACGCGGTTTCCACATCCTGCTCGTTGTTCATCGCTGCGTGATTCAGAATTGCTAAATATTCTTTGTCTGCTCGTTCTCGCCGCCAACTCGCCAGTGCATCATATGCTCTCCTGAACGTCAGGCTGGGAAACAACTCGTCACGGTATTGATATGCTGCAAACGCCCCCGGCTTCCTAATCAACCACCCAATCACATGTCGGTAATTGATTTTTTTGCTACCTTGCTCGATCCGCGGCATCTCCAGCACCAGTGTCGGACCTAAAAATACACGAACGGTCTCGGGATAAATCAAGGCTCGCAACCGCACTCCGATAAGCCTCGCTGGAACGCTGTAAACAGCTTTCTCTAGCGTCACGGTGCTGAACCTCGTCACCGTCGTTCTCTGCTCGGTTGGATCATTCCAATCTCGTATAGGCAAATCTTTCAGCGCTTCCATCTCCTCCACCAATCGCGCTTTTCGCTGCTTGTTCCGCAGTTCTAGTATGCGGCGAATGAATTTTTCGTACTCGGCTATCGATGCAAAATCTCTACTTCGCCTCAAAATTAGCGCCTGCGCAATAGCCTTTTTTAACAAATCATGGCTCTTCTCGATCGACCCATTCTCGTGGCTTTCGCCCGGATTGTTCTTGCTCGGCTTCACATCATAATGCTTCAAAAATGCTGACCAGCGCTCGTTAAATGTGTGTGCACTTCCGTGATTGTTCACCGCCGCCGACAAATTGTCCGTCCGATGTTCTTCCGCTACCGCCCCAAGCTCCGCCACCGCTCGTGTGTAACCACACGTCAGCGTTTCATAACTCTCACACGCTGAAATATGCGCTGTCTCCCAACGAGAGTACACCAATATAAAATGGAAAAGCATGTGCGGAAACGGCCGACCAGCAATGGTGACATTTAGCTCGCTGCAATGCGTCCAATCCGATTGGCTCTGCTTTCCTGGCACATGGACCTGCCTGAACATAACCTCTTTTTCAGGACCCTCTAGGGCCCTCCATTGCTTCATCCGACGTTGTAGCGTCCGGATCTGCCCCCAGTTAAATGCCTCTCCTTTGTCGTCTATCAACCATTGCATTAACGTTTGCGCCTGCACACCCGGATCCGTCTTCAGCATCGCCGCTATCTCCGGCCACACTTCTGCGAATATGTCCTTGTGCGTCTGTCGCCACTTCCATTCCGGCTTGTCCGACATCCTTCCCCCCGCTTTGAGATACTTTCTCGCAGTCCTTACTGACATGCCAGCCTTCGCCGCTGCAGCCTCTTGCGTCACAGTCTTCGAATGCTTTAACAACACTTGAATCTGTTGTTTCGTGCATGTCATCGCTCGCCTCAGAGTACCACCCTGAATAAACTGGGCGGAATCTTGAGGTAAGTCAAGTTCGTATACGCACCATTAGTGGTGCCAATAGTAGGCGCAACAACCCCGTCAGCCGATTGCAATCGCATATCGCCTGACGTTAGCTCTGGAGCTATTTCTTGATCTTCAATTGTCTGACCGTTTCGCTAGAAGCCTGCACTCATTATTGGGGTAGTGCGACCGGGCGACGCCAAGCGGTAATTCATATTGTCGCTGAACACAAGTCGTATTGAGAGAAGAAATTTGTATACGGACTAAGAGGTTTGTAGCTTTGCGAGTGTCTCGTACCGGGTTGCCCGGCTACGATCGCAGACATAGCTGCTGCCTGTGGCAAAGTAAGGTCCATAATAGATGGCATTCTATCTTTTGCAGTTTTAACTTCTCCTATCGCATAACCACCGTTTCCTTTTAGAACAAAATCCGCCACTGTATAGCCAACAGTTCCAGAAAAGAGAGAAGATTCCTTATATGAGCAGATTCGATGTCCCGAAATCCAGTGCAGATAATCACTCCCGGACACCTAAACCCCTCCCCCGAATACGCACATAACAGCTCAGTTAACACAAAACTGAGCAGGCGTTTGCGGATTTAAAACGATTTTGCAAACGGTGTTCTTGACGGGTCGCGATATAAAATGCAACAAAATATAGTTACAGAACGGTGAAAAAGCTGTTTTAAACCAGGATTCGGACGAAGGCTGAATACATCCTTGGTACCGTTGTGTAAAAGAGGGCGCCCTG
>CAJCHQ010000295.1 GCA_903970295.1 Bryobacterales bacterium | reverse complement strand
CTCGTTGAGATCTATTCGATTGTGATGCGCTTTGCTGGTTGCGTGTTTTTCGTGAAGAGTTTGCAGTATTGATTACACACAGTCTGAAACAGCAGCATAGGCAATTTAGTGTCAATAGCATTGTCGCAGAGGATATTATTTAAATGGGAAGTCTGGTCGAAATTAATGACACTCTAGAGATCACGGTGGAACAAGGGTTTCCCAGCGATATCTTTGACTTATCAAAACATGTAGTCACGCCTGTGACGATAAAAGATGTGGTCGACAGACTGTTTAACTTTCACGATAAACCTGATCGGCACATTTATCAATTCGACCCAGTGCGAGTCTTTCTTCTGCAAAACATAAACGATAAATGGCTGTTCTGGGGTAAGGCTTACATTCAGAGCCAGACTATCTCGAAGACCTTTGGTTCGGATGGGTCCTGGATATGGACGACTTCCGGAACGTACAAAATTATCGAAGTGTATGAGCCGGACTATCAAAGGCTCTTCACTATTCGAGAATCAATACAAGGGCGCAGCTACTTTTAGGAACTGCCTGTGGCATTCGCTGCCACCTTCGGTGGATGAATACGCATGCATATGCCTATTCAAGAATGATTTGTCTGTAGATTAACTACTTGCTGCCAGTTGCTGGCAATTCTGAGGGCGGAAAATAACATGGCACAAAAAACTCAATTGGCGTTGCTAGAAAAATTTGATCTTCGTGGACTCGAGCTGAAAAATCGGGTGGTGATGGCACCGTTGACTAGAGGACGCGCAGGCGACACTCGCGTTCCGAATTCGCTCATGGCTAAGTACTATGGTCAAAGAGCTGATGCCGGTCTGATTATTACAGAAGCCACCTCGATCTCACTACAAGCCATCGGTTACATCGGAAACGCTGGAATTTATAATGACGCTCAGTTAGAGGGCTGGAAGCCAGTAATCGAAGCTGTCCATAAAGGTGGCGCCAAAATGTTTCTGCAACTCTGGCACCAGGGTCGGGCGTCGCACAGCGATTTCCAGGTGGGTGGCCAGTTGCCCGTGGCACCATCGGCTATAAAAATAAATGGTGATCAGACACATACGCCCAAAGGCAAAAAAGACTACGAAATTCCTCGAGCTCTTGAAACGGATGAAATTCCGGCAATCGTAACCGATTACAAGGAAGCTGCACGACGAGCGAAAGAAGCAGGTTTTGATGGTGTGGAAATTCATGCAGCTAATGGTTATTTAGTCGACCAATTTATTCAGAGCAAAACAAATCATCGTATTGATAAATATGGTGGCACTATTGAGAAGAGATTTCAATTTTTGAAGGAAATCGTTGAAGCTATTTCCAAGGTATTAGAGCCTGCACGCATTGGAGTGAGACTCGGTCCCAATGGGTCTTTTAACGATATGGGCTCGCCTGACTTTAGAGAGCAATTTTTGTATGTCGCGAAACAACTAGATGTTTATGGTTTGGCGTACATCCATCTTATGAATGGCTTGCCTTCTGGCTTGCACAAGCTCGGTGAGCCTATCACGCTTAGGGATATGCGAAGTGTCTTTACAGGACCATTAATCGGAAATTGTGGTTACGATCTTGAAAAGGCGGAAGAAGCAATTAAATCGAAGGCTGCAGATTTGATCTCGTTTGGAAGACCTTACATCACTAATCCAGATTTAACTACTCGCTTCGCAAATGGCTCTCCGCTGAACGATTTTACCGATATGTCGAAATGGTATACGGCTGGTGAAGAAGGCTACACGACTTACTTGACTTATCGAGAGCAACAAAATGCCAGCGGGTAAAGCCTCTGCGCTGGTTGCGCAAATGGAAATAATCGCCAAACAACTCGCCTAGCCTGCATTATTTCTGGACTCGCGAAAGCTCGGTGAAAACCAACATCAGCAACTGAGGAGGAAAAGATTAACTATCCTGCTAGCCCGGTTTGGGCACTGATCTATAGCGAACACCTCAGCAATCTTCTCGCCAGAGTGGAACAAATTACTAGTTTCGTGGACTATGCAGATAACGGAAGTCGGCTCCCAGAGTCTCAAAGCAAGGAGGTGGAGCCCGCGAAGCTTCGCTGATCAGCCAGTAGTTTCGGAGCAATTGAAGACCAGTCAAAAAAAAGACAGCGAGTTGAAGGAATTTGAAATGCGAATGCCAATCATTAGCCGAGTTCTGTTCGTCATTCTTGGCTTGTTCATCGGAATAAGTTCCCATGCGGAGGATTATTTCACCGACACTCACCTGTTTAACCCGTTATGGCCCCCGCACGCAAAGTTTCACTGCGGCCAAACCTTGGCATTCTCGATTCTGTTGTCGATTTTGACAGTGTGGTTTGCGTGCAGAAAAACAAAAGACAAATGGACTACGGTATTGGTCAGCAGCATTTTTTCGATGCTGTATTGGATCGCGCAAGGGTCAGCAGCACTTTATCCGAATACCGCGTTTGTAGATCCCCAGTTTGCTCAGCGATCGGACCACTCAGTAAATGGCATCCCAATTCAGTTAGTTGGTGAATTTGTTTGTATCGCTTTAACCATATTTGCGGGCTGGTTGGCTCTGCGACCAGGACAGAATTGGCAGGCAAGCAAGCCAGCTGATAGGGCCAACAAGGCTGTCACTTTTGCGTCATGATGGTCCGCTGCAGCTTTGGAGCATGTCATGAAAATAATCAGTCTCGAGGAGCACTACAGGCTACCGGCTATCGAGGAGTTGGCGAAACCGGACGATCCATACATGTTGATGAAAGAGGCGCTGACGAAGTCGGGGCTCTACAAGAGCGGCCCTCAAAGCGGGTGGCCGGAGGGTATCAATGATCTAGGCGCGGGACGGATAGCCGCCATGGACGCGGCCGGTATCGATGTGCAGATCCTTTCGCACGCTGTCCCGGGAGTGGAGACGGTTGAGCCGTCGCTTGCGGTGAATCTTGCCACACAAGCGAACGACACGGTGGCAGCCGCGGTCGCTAACTACCCCGACCGGTTCCGCGGCTTTGCCACGCTGCCCATGCGCGACCCGGCGGCTGCAGCCCGCGAGCTCGCGCGCACCGTCCGCGACCTCGGCTTCGTGGGCGCACTGATCAATGGCCATGTCGACGGACGTTACCTCGACGACAAATTCTTCTGGCCGGTATTTGAATGCGCAGAAGCGCTTGGCGTGCCGATCTACCTGCATCCCACTTTTCCGCCGAAACCGGTAATCGACGCCTACTACAGCGGCTTCAAACCCGCGGTAAATTGGGCGCTCGCAACGGGCGGCGG
>CAJCHQ010000294.1 GCA_903970295.1 Bryobacterales bacterium | reverse complement strand
GATGTTCGCTCAGTTTGCTACAACGCTTCGCGCACCCCTTCGACGAGCAAGCCATATTGCGTCAATACGTTTCTGGCCGCGCCTTCTGTTTGTAAAAGCGCCAGGAGAAGATGCTCGTCATTTATATCCGCAGACTTTTGTTTTTGAGCCTCTCGCCAAGACAGCGATAGCAATGTTTTGCTTTGATCGATAAACGGAGTTTCCCTGGAAGAACCAAATACTTGCATGAATATCGATTGCTCCTTTATCGTAGGTGTTCGAATGAGAGCCGCGGTTATTTCGGTTCGGACCTTGTTTAACGTCATCCCAACCGATTGGAGAAATCGTGAGGCTGGTCCGTCGGCTCCAATCACTCCCAGCAAAATGTGTTCAGGTCCAATGTAATCGTGCCTCAGAAGCCTTGCTTCTTCTGTGGCAAGTATTAACGCCTTTTTTGCATCGCTTGTCAATTTATCAAACATTGGGTGTATCGCTCAGGTCGCTGGAGACAAATCGACAGAATTGCATAATACTACCGGTTGCATTTGAAAGGAATTCCAAATTGAAGGAATTTGAGTTGTCTGCTTACCGCATTTGGAACTCATGAGTGTTTTGGTCGTCCAACAAATTGTAGGACCGCAGCGCTGTTGGTGTTATGCAGCTCTGCATAGTCTATGCCCGGTGTGATGGGAATTTAGGAGTTAGAATGAAGAAATTTGCTCTTGCATTGATGTTGCTTGTGCTCTGTGTTCAGCAGAGTGGGAACGCAGCATTTGCCCGTGACTGGTTTGATCGATGGGATCATAATCACGACGGTCGATGGAATCATAACGAGTTTATAGCAGCGCAGACCTACTGGGCACGAAACCATCGAGGCTATCCTGCTTCAGGATGGGGACAAGCTTTCGGACGTTATGACCATAATCACGACCATTACTGGAACCGTCACGAAGCTTTGCGCTACCACCACTGGTAACCGAACTCTCAAGTCACTTAGCGGTTTTGGTGAGTGCCACCAATTTTGAGTGCGGGTGAATTGCGTATTTGACTAGTTGATATTTATCTAAGTACCTCTGTTGCAACTCAATCTTGGAACAGAGGTTTCTTTTGGCGCACTCTTTAATAGTTCAGGGTATGATCGAGCGATACAAGATCTACAAGAGAGCACAAGATGATTGAGCCAATTAGCTTCGTGGAAGTAAATTCCAGAACACCGCTATTTCTGCTGATAGCAGTGCCATCACAGCAAAAAAGCCCTTGATGTTTGTTTTGAATTCGTTTTCCGGATCGGGGAAAAGCCACCATTTAAAGAGTCCGATTAGTACGGGCATGGTGCCCCACGTGGTAATGATTATGGTCAAAACGAGGTTTATAAAAGTCGATAAGTCAGGATTTAAATCCTTCATATATGGACTCAAAAATCG
>CAJCHQ010000293.1 GCA_903970295.1 Bryobacterales bacterium | reverse complement strand
GTAGGGTTTGTGCTGCTTCTTGGCCTCTGCGATCAGAAGCTGTCTCAGGGCAAGCGGTGAGACTTGTTTGCTTTTGTCAGCGATGACCAGGAGATTGGCTTGTCTGGCTGTGGGATTCCAGCCGGCCGCTGAGCGTCCGTGTCCGTTCGACGATTTGAAATTTTGCACTGGTGCTCGACCTGTGAGAAATCCGGTCAGAATACCGTTTTTCGCCAACTCCACTCTCTGGGCCGGGACGCCTTCGTCATCGTAGACGTAATGACCGTTCAAGAATTCGTTGTTGGCTTTGGCTATGGTTGGGTCATCGACGACCGAGATGAAGTGAGGCATTACCACAGTGCCAAGCTTTTTCGTGAATGTCTTGCCTTCGTTTTCGCTTTTCTCGTGCACGGCTTCGATCCTGTGCCCGAAAGTTTCGTGAAAAAAAACTGCCGCTGCTTTTCCTGAAAGAATCGCTGGTCCTACGTAAGGTTCTGCTACCCCTGCCTTACGCAAATCGTCGAGCGACTTGGCCAGTTTCTCGACGCGCCTCGTCAAATCAGCCTGGTTTGGCAAATTTTTTGGATTCGTGCTTTCAACTGAGTCCCACAGCCACAGTTTCATGCCATCGTCAGCTAGAGTTGTTGCCCTAATCATGACCTGAAAACTCTGGTGTTGCTCGATCAACTCAGAGTTTTCACTGTTCACCATATAGCGAGTGCTTGGTTGCGCCGCAAACGACACTGTAGAACTCTGGATGAACGGATGGGCGAGAAAGAGTTTGGACAGCGCCCTTACACGATCTTCCCAGGCGCCTCGATCGATATGAAAATGTTCGAGAGGGGATTCGTAAGAGTGTTTGGGCTGCAATGAAAAGTCGCCCGATTTGTCCTCTTCGATCGACATCACATCTTTGCTCGCGTTCAGCTCAGAGAACCGTTGCTGCGCCTCTTTGAAGGCTTCGTCGGTTTTCAGCCAGAGGCATTGCTTGAGAGGCAGACCCGCTTCATCTAGTGGCAAGATCGAATCGCTTTTCGATGATTTTTCGTAAAAATGCGGGGAGGCTGTATTAGCGCCTCTGAGAAAGTGAGTGTTGTCGAAATGCGGAGAGCCTATCCTCAAATCGACCGAAAGCATGCGCCAGTTGCTGTGCGGATATTGACTATCCAGAGCCCCGTCGGATGCCACGATTGTTTCCCAGGTGCCTTCGTATAGACGATAGGCGAGGTAATAGAGTGGTGCTTTGCCTTTGCTCTTAAGCTCTGTCATGGAGCGTTTTAGCTCCTGCTCCATAGTCTTAATAATCGGATTCGAACTGGGTGAAGATTCGCTGCCGACGGCACCATTCGCTCGCATCGAACAAACGATGAGCGTGGCGATCGCTGCCCTCGTCGCGGAAGCGCCGCTGAATCGATTGCGTATTCTGCTCGTCTTTCCCAGCTGCGCTGAGCCGAGGCTTTTTAGAATGGTGGACGTGAATGCCGTTAAGCTGATCAAGGTGATTAGTAAGAGCCCGTTTTCCGTTCAATAGATTATGACATACTGCCTATGTCGCAGGTCGTTGTCGAAGAGTTATGTGCATCGTCTTTCGGACCTGGCTGGCTTGGCTTTGGGCCTGGTTGAGTCTGCCCGGACTTAGTGCTTTGCTGAGTTGGATGCATTGCGGCAATTTCGCGCTCATCTTCGTCGGCATCGTCCCCATGCTCCGAGGTTTCTTCTGCCAGCACTTTCAGCTTCTCCCTGAGCGAGTCGGAGAGTAGCGCTGCATCAGTCTCTTCCCCATTGGATTCGAGGAGCTGGGCTAATTTCTCGGGGGGAATCTTGGCCAGAACTTCGTCACCGAGCTTAGACAGCTCGCGTTCGAGACTCTTTCGTCTCTTCTTCTTAGCCGATTTATTTCTGAATGGATTATTGCTCTTAGTGTTATCGCCCACCAGGGTCAACGAACCGAGAATTTTCTTGTCGACTAGATTTTGCGTGGCTTTGATCTGTTCTGAGCGGGTGGTAAGCGCTCCCTTGTTGGTGTTCTCCACGACGTCACTGTAGCGAAGGTCACCGGGCGTGTCCTTATCGCTGATCTTAGTCCGATCGCGCGTGTCGTCCATGGGCTTGGGCATTTTGGACTGATCCTGAACAAGAACAGTGGCGGCAGAGCTTTTCGCAGAGTAACGAAAGCTTTTCCTTCACTCAATAGAAAGGGTACATAGCTGCAATATAACAATTATTTGTAGAGGAGGCTAGTGTTAATTTTGCCGCCGGCATTTGACATGGTATCGAATTTATGGCTGGCAGCGCTGGTTCGGGCTGCGATGTCAGTCTTCGCTGGCGTTTTCCTTCAATTCTTTCAGGGTGACATATTCGAGGGCGTATTCATGTGTGGACTCTAGAACCACAGGTGGTGCCACTCCGGCATCCAGAGCCTCCTTCCACCTTGCGGCACAGAGGCACCATTTATCTCCTGGTTTTAAACCAGGAAATCCATGTTCTGGCGCTGGGCTACTCAAATCATTGCCCACTTTTTTCGAATACTTGAGAAATTCGGCTGTAACCTTAGCACAGACTACATGAGTGCCGATGTCATCAGCATTCATTTCGCAGTATCCATCTCTGAGAAAGCCGGTCAATGGAGATGTACAGCAAATTTCAAGATCGGTACCAAGCACGTTTTTCTTTGATGTCAATTTCTCACTCGTCCTTCAATCCACTGGAACCTGATCATTATAGCGAGGCTAATAGCTGTGCGGGGTCAGTTGCACTTTGCCGCGGAACACCCAGTAGACGACCGTTGTATAGCAGAGCACGAAAGGCAGACCGAGAGATGCGACGATCAGCATAATGCCCAGGGTCATATGCGAAGAGGCACCATTATAGACCGTTATGTTGTAGGTAGGATTGTCGCGAGAGACGATCAAATTCGGCCACATCGCCGCGCCGAAGAGAAAGGTCAAGGCCGCAATCGTGCATACCGATGAAATGAAGGCGTAGCCAGGACGATTCAAGAATATAGCGCGGGGAATATTGGCGATCGCCAAAATATTTAGCAGAACGACCAACCAGGCCAGAGGAAATTTGAGGAAATTTGCTGTTGCGGCCGGGAATTGGACCAGTGTGACAATGGTCGTGAACATATAGAACACGATAAAGATGCCGAAAGTCGTCCACATCCAACCGTGTATTTTCTTCTGCAAATCTCCTTCAGTTTTTAGATAAAGATAAATAGAGCCATGCATGGCACAGATCGCCACGGCAAACATACCGACCAGACAGGGATAGGGGCGGAACAGATCGCTGGTTGTGCCGGTGAATTCCATATCCCGCCCGATCGGCAAACCAACAAATGAGTTGCCGGCTAAAACACCAAATAGAAAAGGCGCGGTTGTAGACGCCAGCGAGAAAATAATGTCCCAAGCTTGTCGCCATTTTGGCGAAGCATGTTTGCTGCGAAACTCGATCGAAACCGCTCGAAAAATGAGAGCAGTTAGAAGCAGCATGAACGCCATGTAGAAGCCAGAAAAAGCGGTGGCATAGGCATTGGGAAAGGCGGCAAAGAGGGCGCCGCCAAAGGTTACCAGCCAGACTTCGTTGCCGTCCCAGAGCGGCCCGATCGAATTGAGGCAGAGGCGTCTTTCAGTGTCATCGCTCGCGAACAAATGCATGATGCCGACGCCGAAATCAAAACCGTCCAGAATTGCATAACCGGTGAGAAGCACACCAAGCCCGATGAACCAGATGTCGTTATAGCTCAGGTTAAGCATTCGATTCCTCCTCACTCTTGGTTTCGGTCAGCGAATAGCGTCCATGTTTGAACATGCGCGATGCCACATCGAGAATGGTGTCGGGTGAATCAAAACCGCTCTTGTCTTTGACAATAGCCGCTAGCCCTTCTGGACCATGCTGAATTTTGCTGTTCAAAACAAAAACCCAAACCGCAAACAAAAGGGCGTAGGCTGAACCAAAAAGAACGATCGAAATAAACACGTCGTCGACGTGCACAGCTTTGGAAACTGCGTCTTTGGTGCGCAGAAGCCCATAGACCACCCATGGCTGACGACCTACTTCCGCGGCTACCCAGCCTGTTTCGTTTGCTGCGTAACCGCCCAGAACTGCAAAAACATAACACCACAAAAGCCAGCGTTGCTTGAACAGAATGCCGCGCCAATAGAGAAACAGTCCACCAACAGTGATGGCGATGAAGAGCATGCCTAAGCCGACCATCACGTGATAGGCGAGAAATGGTATGACGACCGGTGGTCTATCTTCGAGGGGAAACTGATCGAGTCCGGCGACAGGTTTGTTTGGATCGTTGTAGACAAGCAGGCTGAGCATGCAAGGCAATGAAATGCCGAAGTCGACACGTTCCTCTTTATTATTGGGCAGGCCGATAATGAACATTTCTGTGCCACCATGACCGGTTTTGTAATGTCCCTCGAAAGCGGCCAGCTTGGCCGGCTGATTATGGGCCACGGCATCGGCTTGGAAGTGACCGGAGCCGAGTTCGGCGCAAGCAAAAACGGCGCCATAAATGAGAGCGATGAGAATCGATCTTTTGGCAAATTCTTCGTGGCGCGCTTTGAGCAGATAATAGGCCGAGATGCTGAGGACGAATAAAGCGCCCAATATGCAAGCGGCGACGATCACATGGAGCAGGCGGTGCATACTGGATGGATTGAAAACCATGGCCCAGAAATCATAGATTTCGGCTCGGACAAATCCGTTTGCTTGTTTGACGAGATGATAACCGGAAGGCGTCTGTTGCCACGAATTGGCGATCACGATCCAGACCGAGGAAAATATGCCGCCAAGACATACCATGCAGGTAGCCAGGTAGTGCAGTTTACTGGAGACACGGTCCCAGCCGAAGACCAGTACGGCGAGAAAACCTGATTCCAGAAAAAAGGCGAATATGCCCTCGGCCGCAAGCGCGGAACCAAAAACGTCGCCGACGAAACGAGAATAGGTCGCCCAATTGGTGCCGAATTCAAATTCCATGACGATGCCCGTGGCCACCCCTACCGCGAAGTTCACGGCAAAGACTTTGGTCCAGAACAGAGCCATGTCTTTGTAGAAGGGGTCTTTGGTTTTCATCCACAAAGACTCGACGATCACCATGTAGACGCCAAGCCCGATGGTCAAAGGCGGAAAGATGTAGTGAAACATGATCGTCAGTGCGAAAAATATTCGCGACAGAATCACCACGTCAATATGCATGCGAAAAACCTCGCAGAAAGCCTAGTTCCAGACATCAGTCGCAAAGGCGCCGTGCTTGAACTGTGGGCTCTATAAATCGACAGAGAAACTCTAGCACAAAATCTGCTCGCACCTTGGTATCAAGTCGTAAGGGCGTCAGAAGTCGAGGCTGCGATCAGCAAAGTCGTAATACAGACAAGAAAAACCGCGACGGCGAAGAGCTGTTCGTGTCGGTATATAAAGAACCGCTTTGGGTATTGATCAAGCATAGACGTGAGCTGGCGGAGCCCAAAGTGAGCGATGTCATTAGCATTTTGATTGTCGAGGATCACCATGTCACTCTGGATGGTCTTACTTCCGGCTTGTCCAGAGAGACCGACTTGACGATTGT
>CAJCHQ010000292.1 GCA_903970295.1 Bryobacterales bacterium | reverse complement strand
TGCGTGGAAAATTCTCGGCAGCCTTCGAAGGTGGTCCCGGTCCAGAAGTGAAGAATTGGGAATGGTGCGATCGCCGATTGCTCGCCCGCATTCATCGCTTGACTGTAGCAACGCTGCGAAAGCAGATCGAACCGGTCACAGCCAGCCTCTTTATGCGCTGGCTCGCTCATTGGCAGCACGTCGCCCCCGGCTCTCAGCTGTCTGGCGAGCGTGGGACACTGGAAATATTGCGCCAGCTGCAGGGTTTTGAGATTCCAGCCAATGCCTGGGAGCCTCAGATTTTGGCAAAAAGAATCGTCAACTACGATCCAAGAGTGCTTGATCGCCTTTGCCTCACGGGCTCGGTTGGTTGGGGACGACTGTCCCCGCATCCGGCACTGCTCGGGCAGCAGATTGATGCCGCGCCAACTGAAGAGCGCGTCGAGAATAATCGCGAATCGAAAATTGCCCGCTTCAAACTGAGCAGCGATTTTGCCAGCAATTCGAACAAATCTGTCGCCATGGACGTTGCTTCTGATAACGGTAAGACCGAGGGCAAAAAAGTAGGTGCCGCTCCTACGGGACAAATTATTCCCATCACTTCTGCAACGACTCATCGAGTGATACCAACAAGTGTAGCCCCGATCACTTTTTTCATCCGCCAGGATGCTGATTGGATGACTTCTCATCATCCAGAACTGGACGAAGAAAGCCACACCGGATTAAGTCACGCGGCAAAGAGCGTGAAAAATTTCCTGAGACAACGCGGTGCTAGTTTCTTTGCCGATATCGTTCGCGGAAATACTTTGCTCAAGTCGGAAGTTGAAACCGCTCTGTGGGAACTGGTGGCAGCAGGTTTGGTCACCGCCGATGGTTTCGATAATCTTCGGGCGCTGATCGATCCCAAACGACGTTCCGGACAAGGCAAGGGCGCGCGCATGCGCCCGCGTGATAGCACGGGACGCTGGTCGCTATTGTACGCAGATGCATTGAGCGACAAGAGCAAGATGCTCGAAGCGACGTGTCGAATGCTTTTGCGCCGCTACGGAGTTGTGTTTCGTGATGTACTGGCACGCGAATCAATCGCTCCCAAGTGGCGTGAATTAGTGAATGCTTTTCGACTACTGGAAGACCGTGGCGAGATTCGCGGCGGCAGATTTGTCAGTGGCTTCTATGGAGAGCAATTCGCCTTGCCGGACGCGTTGGAATCGCTGCGTGCTTTTCGCAATCGTCAACCTAACAATCGAGACCTGATGCTTTCAGCGGCTGACCCGCTCAATCTGATCGGCATAATAATTCCTGGCGATCGCGTGGCTGCGGTCACGAGCAAAGTGATTGCATTGCCCGATTAGCTTATGTCCGCGGCACACCATCGATGCTGATATTACCGAAGGGAGCTACGCTTGGATCTCTTTTTTCCAGATTCGCTAGATGCTCGAGTGTGCTTTTGTGCAGTTGGTGAAAGTACTGTTTGACCAGAATTCCAGGCTTACTCTCCGGGTCTTTGAGCAATTCTGCTTTTTGCAACCCGAAATCCTGCATCTGCTGTGGACCCCAATGCAACTTGGATGCAGCTTCGGCTTCGACATCGCGCTCCATCTGGGTCACTTTCTGCGTGACGAGATCATGGGTTGGCATATCTGGTATGTAAGGAGGGTTCGCCAACATCGCGGTTCGCAGCGAGTGCTCTTCGGCATCCCATTCTTTTTTTTGTTCAGGAGTCAGACTTGCTTTGACCTCATTTTTCATGTGTCGCTCGTACGTATCATGGTCGTAATCACCAAAAAGACGATGCACGTGATCCATGTGTTTATTCTGGTGCGGCAAATCTGCTTCGAACGGTTGAATATTTGGCAATATGCTCCTGCCGCCCAGGTCTGTAACTGTGCCACCCAAATGTTCAAAACCTTGAAACAACTCTATATGCATTGGCGCAGCGCCAGCATCATGCACAGCAAGTGATTCAGCTTTGACTTCGTGTTGATTTACTGGTTCCATTGTGATTCTCCAAAGCAGCAATACTGCCGATGTATATAGCTGCGCGGATTGTAGTTCGTGAATGTTTCACGAGTGTTACGCGGCATGGATTAGCAGAAACGCTTGCTTATTCTAGGATGCGCTGGGTCTAATTAGTTCAAAATTTCCATCGGTGGTGGTCGTGTACCAATTACCTGCCATTCTTCCAACCGCCTGAAGCACATCATTGTTGATGTGAAAATCTTCGGTGACAACGTTATCTGCCAAGTGAATACCGAGAATCTCTCCCAGTACCAGATTATTGTTGCCATGCTGTATCAATTGAATTAATTTGCACTCCAGGTTGACTAGCGATTCACCGACTCTGGGCGGTTTTACTTTGACTGAACTCGTGGGCGTCACGCCAATTTTTTCAAACTCACTCACTTCCGCTGAATATTCAGCGCTGCTCTGGTTCATTTTTTCCGCCAGCGATTGGCTGACCAGATTGATCACAAATTCTTGGGTATCGACAATGTTGCGCAAAGTATCTTTGGGCACGCGAATAATATCGTCTCCAGACCTGGTGATTGATTTAAAAGCCGGCGAGAAGCCTACCATGGGCGGCGACACTCCAAAACAGTTGAAGAACGAAAACGGCGCCAAGTTGTTCACCCCGTTAACGCCAGTCGTGGAGACCCAGGCGATTGGTCGCGGCACGATCGAACCAATCAAGATTTTGTACAAATCCATGGTCGGCGTTTCACTGCAATTTAGAAACATGTTTTTTGTCTGGTATCCCTGTAATTAGGTGTTAGGATTCTACAGATGCAGCCTTTCTTTCAAATATCGGCGAACACGCGTCAAATTTTGTGCAACCAACGCGCATGTGGAATCATCCGTTCCGCCCATCAAACCGCTGATTGTTTCTGCGCAAGCTTCTCCAGGTTGCGTGTAGTACTCGATTTTACTACGCACATCCCCCGGCATATCGTTCAAATCTAATTTCAGCAAATTTTTGAAGTTAGCGTCGTTGGAAATTCCGCCGCTACAATCATCGACCGCGTGTCCGATCTCATGCAAAGCTATGCGCCGTATCTCAGATTGCGGACGCATTTCCTTTAGTTCAGTAGTGCCTCGGATTTGCTCGCGCTCATAGATATGAACGTCATGTCCATAGGTTCGCCCGGGCTCTTCACCCATTGTTGACTCTGGTGCGTTGGGCTTCAGCCCATCGCCAGAGCCCGGCCATTTATCAATGATGTTAGGGGCGATTGTAATAGTGGCGCCCCCATCATCCAGTATTTTGACGATGTTGGTCGGTAGCCCGAGGACAACCCCTTTTACAGTTGCGGCAGTGATGGGGCTAATCACGGGGTGACCAAATTTAGGCGGATAGAGGGTGATTCGATCGACCAGGGCGGTTTTCTTAGTAGAAGTAGTAGCGGGTTTTACTGCGGCAGTAGCAGACGTCAGCGAGGTTGCAGCGGGAGCGGCTACCGGCGGCATCTTTTGCAGGCATTGGGTGGCCAATCTGGCTTCGGCGGTGCCAGGAAATCTCTGGGACAAAGTTTGATACACCTGCGTGGCGCGAGCTCGATCACCTTTGCCCATATATGCATGTCCAAGATAAAGCCAGGCGGCAGCGCTATTATTTCCACCAGTGATGCTGCTGTGAAAATGCTCGGCTGCAGACTTGTAGTTACCCTTTGAATAGTCGGCGATGCCTGCGCTGAAATCTGGATCAGCGGCAGCCGATGCCGCACGATCCGGTGCTACTAGAGTTGTCATACAGAGCATGCAGAGGGCGTGTGCGACAAATCGTCGATTCGTTTGCCACAACTGAATAGTTAGATGTACAGCCATCAATGCCACGGGTGCGCGAGTGTTCAGAATTTGAACAACGGAAATATTGAAGCGCCTCGAGCACGCTCTATAAGTTCATTAAATCACATTTACTGCGCAGAACATTCGATTCACGCGACCTTCGCGCCATTGATAATTTTTGAATTGCGCAAACAAGTGCGGCGATTTGAGCGCCGTCAGTGTTATCGATACTGAGTTCCGCTGCAGGTTCGCCAACTGACATAAAATAAACGTGCGATTTTGGGAGTTCCGCAAACCCATAATATCATTACCTGGGTGGGCCGAACCGTTATCGCCGTTGATCGATAACCCGTCGCAACTTCCCAGTTCTCGAATTGACTTCAATCTCGGAAGCTTTCGCCCACTCTACCGAGAGGGGGTGAATTTTCTTCTGCTTAGCAGCGTCTGCAAACATGGGGCGTTCGAGATGAAACATCTGCACCAGGTTTCGTTCAATCGCTGTGAAATCGATGTCAGTGTTCGAAGTTACAACTTTGAGAATGAGCGCGTCTCGAGTGTCGAAGTGTCTTGTAATTAGCTGGAAGGCATTGATCTGCAAGCCAAGCTCTGCCTGATCCAGAAATGCCCGCATATCGTCATAGTATAAAGAGACAGGACCTACTCGAGCTGCTTCTTCTGAACGTCCCAGAATGAGAAACTTGCGGTCGGCAATAGTCGAGTTTGCGGGCTCGCTCCAGACGCCTACGTCGCCAACCGGGTAACGAATGATAGGCATCAACGAACGCGTCAGATTAGTTACGAGCACTTTGCCTAAT
>CAJCHQ010000291.1 GCA_903970295.1 Bryobacterales bacterium | reverse complement strand
TACCAGCCTTTTGTATTTCCCCTGGACCTTCAAGCTTTTCTGGGCGCCCCTGGTTGATTTTATCGGGACGCGGCGACAATGGGTTGTGGTATCGCAGGTGGTGCTATCGATTTTGGCTGTGGCTCTAGCTGCAGGCTTGTATATGCCGAGCAACTCCAGTGTCCTGTTCGTCATTTTTGCTGTGATGGCTTTTGCTTCAGCAACGCAAGATATTTCAATCGACGGATACTACCTCGATGTCTTGAACAAGGAACAGCAAGCTTTCTTTGTCGGCGTTCGGGGAGCGGCTTACAAAGTAGCCTGGATCTTTGGTTCAGGGTTGATGGTGGCTCTCGCCGGAAAGTTGACTGAGCACTGGCCTCAGGCGCACCCGGTCGAATTCGGTTGGATGTGCTCCTTTATATGCTGCGCTCTAGTCTTTGCCGTTTTTGCCATCGTTCATCAAAAATATTTGCCTGAAGTTAAAGTCGAGCATGCATCGGATCAGGAATCTAAAAGTCTTCTCGTTGAATTTCCGCGCGTGTTCATGAATTTCATTAATCAGCCCCGGATTGTCGTCATCCTCTTATACGTTCTCACCTTACGACTGGGCGACGCTCTTTTGTTGAAAATGGCGCCAGTCTTTTTGATCAAGCCACTCAGCGAAGGCGGACTGGCCCTCAGCCAAGCGGACGTAGGCATTCTTTATGGAACCGTTGGCACAGTCTTTCTTTTCGCAGGCGGCATCATAGGCGGCGCCGTTATATCCAAAGGTGGTCTGCGCAAATATATTTTGCCCTTCGCTCTGCTGCAGAATTTGGCTCTACCTTTATATTGGGTTTTAGCTGTAGTCAAACCAAATATCTTCGTCGTGGCCGCCGTCAATGCTTTCGAACAGTTTTCCTATGGGCTTGGCACCTCGGCCTACTATGTTTTTCTTCTCTCGACAGTCAAAGCTGAGAACAAAGCAGCGCATTATGCCATCGTTACTGCCTTTATGGCACTAGGGATGATGCTGCCAGGGATGATATCCGGTTACCTTACAACAATGTTTGGTTACGCCAACTTCTTTCTGCTCAGTTTTTTCTTGTCACTGCCTGGTATCGTCACTATTCCTTTTCTTCCTGTGGAACAATTGGCAGCTAGACGCACTGCCGATTGAATTTCTCAAGCGACCGTTTGTCCATCACCACTGGGCAAAAAGCCAAGAGCCTTTTCGATGCAGTCGACAATTTCTTCGCGCGTCCAATCAATATCGACCACCACGGCATCGGCTGGTTCTTCAAGCGTGGCGAACTGACTTTTCAGCATGTCGGCTTTCATGAAATGTCCGTGACGCTGGGTGAGCCTGGCATGAATGGTTTCATACGACCCTTTTAGATAGACGAAGGCGACTTGGTCGGAATCTTGCTTAAGTACGCGCCTGTAGTCATTCTTCAGCGCAGAACAGGCAAGGACGGTGCCGCTTCCAGTCTCGATCCAATCATTGATTGCAAAGGCAAGCGAGGCCAACCAGGGTTTTCGATCTTCGTCGTTGAGAGAATGCCCTTCTCGCATTTTTTCAATGTTGCCAGGCGAATGATAGTCGTCGGCGTCCTCGAATTGCCAGTTAAGGGCCTGCGCTAGAAGCGCACCGATCTCGCTTTTCCCACTGCCGGAAACCCCCAGAACCACAATCACAGTGGGTTTGGGGCGATCCAAGCGCTGATCAACAGTGGCTGTCAAGGGACTGCTCCGGTGTTCGCCAATCTAAGCTAGAATAGGTGGTGAGGCGATTGGGCGTTTTTCTTGATGTTAGCACGATCGGTCGACACCAGCTGCACCAGATATGGTGCTGTAGTTACCAGCGAAATCTATCCCTTTTGTATAGTCAAGTCATGCTCAATAAAAAAATTGCTAATCTTTCTGCCGGCCTGCTTTTGCTGCAGTCTTTGTGTCAGCCCCTGGCTTTGGCACAAGGAAAAGAGAATCTAGGACTACCCGAAATTCCTGGCGTTGCCGATTCAGTGCCTGGAGTTTCCGGCAGTGCAAAGCCAGGTGCCACCAGTACTTCCAGTGTTAATGACGCCTGGCCCTGGATGCAAAATGAGCCAGGTGCGGCGAAAAAAGAAAGCGCGGCGACGCCCTCAACGCCTCCATCCAATTCTGAGAAACCGGCCGCTGAACCAAAAGAAAAGAGAGAACCGAAAGCTGAGGTTGGTTCCGCCCAGCCCAAGTTTGAAATGGAAAAGCCGCAGGCAGCAATTGAGGCTAAACCTGACCACGCAGGCTCTCTCGAGAAGCGTACCGAAGAAAAGCGAATCGAACAAAAACCTGCCCAAGCCAGTGGCAAGCCGACTATGTTGTATGGTCGTATTGAAGAATTGACGGCAGGCGCCGGTGCGAAATTTCCAGTCCTGAAAGCAATGACTGCCAAGCTGGATCCGCGCGGAGTCGGCGGTCTGAAAGGTGGCGCGGTTGACACAATCTATTCCGGAAGCGTCGTCCGCTCCTTTCCCACTACGTTTGAAGGCGTCTGGGGAGGCAAATTGCAAGTCTATGAAAATCAGCAAGATCGGCTCTACTATGAACTCGATCCTGAAGAAGCCAAGCAAACTGCAGAATTGCTGAAACCAGGTTTGCTCGGTCAAGTCAATCTTCAATTCGAACAGCGTGGCAGTGTCGTCAATCTCGAGCCAGCTCAAATCTTCTTTTCGGTGCCAATGAGTGAAAGTCGCTACAGCGGCATGATGAGCTCGATGGGACAGGGTCAAACCACTAACATTCCTGGCTTTGGCAATATGCCGGGCGGCATGGGTGCAATGATGAAATCATTCATGTCGCAAATGCCTTATATCTTTTCTGTCAGTTTAGGCAACGCCGCCGGTACAGGTGTGACTGGTAATGCCGTATCTGCCAGTATTCTCAAAAATGACATTCATCAACTTTCACCAAAAGTAGTCGAACAAGATCTGGTCACGACCGAGTCTTCGACCAACGCCAAAACCGGTCGCACCAGACGCGGTTTTGCCGAGACAGTCGTGCGAGTCACTGTCTACGACTCGATGAGACTTTACGTGCAAGCAGCATCTGTAGACTACAACTCGGACAAACGCTTCTTGCATAAAATCGTTTTCAATGGTTATGTCACCAAAGGTCAGACCGAACAGGTTAATCCGATGGGCAGTTTGTCGATTCCGGGAATGCCCGGCATGTCGAATCCAGCCGGTGGTGCCAATCCCTTCCAGGGATTGCCAGGCGGCGCTAATCCATTTCAAGGGTTGTTCGGCCAATAATTTGCTCTCAATGGGAAATCGCTTATCACTGAAATGCACTGGGCACCAGCACATACAACGATGGATATAACGCCAATATGAACGTAGAAGCGCTCGCAGAATTTGTCGACAATACGATCTTGCAGCACGATTATCCTGGATTCGAGCCACGCAGTTTTAAATTGGGACTGCCTGAATCACTTCAGAAATCGTCTTCCAAGGTCTTTTCTGAAGCGCTCGGTCATCAAAGCGTCTATGTCAAATTGGCGGCGCTCAGATGGTTCCAAGAAAAACCCGGCATGGGCAAGGGTTGCACGCGCGCAATCGCCGGCATGTTGAAAGACGACGATCCGTGGGTCAAGCGAGAAGCGATTCACGCTCTGGAAAAAATCAATGCACAGTCTGACGAAATCCTCATAGCAATCTGTGACTTGCTGGAAGATTCTGATGTTGAAGTCCGCAAAGCCGCGGCCAAATCACTGGGTAAGGTCTGCAGCAAACGCGCAAAACGTCCAGACGCAGTCGTTCCTGCACTGTACAAAGCCTCCGAAGATGCTGACCACGAAGTGCGCTGGAAAGCCCAAAAAGCATTACGCTTGATGGGTGCCTACAAAGACTGAACTCTGAGTAATGGATCGAGTTTTGCAATTACTTTTTCCAGTCGCTCTTGAAATAAAAAGTCGTTGTGTAAACGGGCATTAAAATCGTATTCAAAATATTGTTCGAGGAAGTTTAGGTTGTAGCGCACGATTTTGAGCAGCTCGCGCAGCTCACGGCCAAGGTCTTCGTTGAGGGTATGAATTTCTTCAATTGAGCGATCTGCCAGCGCCTGAGGAGTGCTCTGGTAGACCTGGTGCACTTTTTGCATGCAATCGCAGGATGAAATCGAAAGCTTATGGAAGTAAGATTTGATCATCTTTTCTTCCAGCGTTTCGCGTTTTGTGTTCAAGATGGCCAGAGTTTCGCTCATCAAAGCGACCGCTTCGGCGAGGCGTTGAACCTCGATTAGCCAGACTGTCTCTGTCGCCTCGAAGCTTTCGGTTTGTTTTCCACTTTCCATAATCCAATTATAGCTCTGTCTAAACAGAACCGCCGAGCACGCTGCCCGGCGGAAAATTGCTTTTTCAATTAGCGATGTTGTTTGTTGCGCTCGTCAGCAGCCTTCACTGGACCCGTTTTCGCATTCCTCACGCCACCGTCTGTAGTTGCTAGAAGAGATTCCGAGATACCCGCTCGCCTGGCTCTGGTTACGAAAGCGGGGTGACGAACGTTTCTGCTGGAGCATCAAGTGTGCTGACAGCAAGATGGGTGCCTTGTGTACGACGGAAATTATCCAAATAGCGTCTCAACGCTTCTCTTATCAGGTCTGATCTGGTGCGGTGTTCGCACTGAGCAATGAAGTCTACTTGTTCAAGCATGGCAGGCGGCAACGCAATTAACACCTTTTTAGGCATAGCACATTTTCCTCATAAATAAATAGGGGTATCTAAGGACCTTTCAACAAATCTGCCGACGGTCCGTAAAGTTACGGTTCTTAAAGAAGTCTCAACCGCTTGGGTGCATCGGGGGTTTCGCAATTCACCCTCAATGTCTATTCACTTTACACATCAAAACCAATATCGTAAAGGTCCAAAACAGGCATAAATACGCATTTTAGGTGGGACGTACATAAATGCTTTTTATATAACTCCGCAAGTCAACAAAGACAGCACTTGCGGTAAAGAAGCCTGAAGTAGTGGGGCTTGTGTATAGATGTATATGATGCTCACAGACATATGCGTCCTATTGCAAAACCAAACTTTTGTGCTAAGCGTGCCACCATTTTTTAGATTTTCTCGAAACCAAGCGGTCGCGATCAGGCGCTGTTGAAGCCTTTAGCTATGCCGATCTCTGCAAAGACCACAGAGGGAAGCTCAACCTACCCGGTAGTATCACATGTGGTGCATTGCTACAGCATTGCTTTGACCACCCGTGACGCCAGAGCGGAATCGGTGCCATCTGTACGATTGAGTTGAGCCTGCAGAAATAGAGATGGAGACTGCTTCTCGTATGTATAATCGCGCTCGAATTCGCAAGACCATTGAACCGCAAGCATGAGCGGGATAGTCACCCGCCTCGAACTCTTCCAGAGGCGTTCAGTGGCAGATCCTAGGAGTTTTCTACAGGCAAGATGCTACCTCGGCTCGTGGCGCCCAAAATAGATCGATTTATAATCAAGACGCGTCACTATTTTTATAGCCGCTCGCTTACTACAGGATGCTCATAAAGGAGGGGCTGTTATGCTGCTCGCCAGTTGGAATGTCAATTCAATCGCCGTCAGGTTGCCGCAAGTGCTCTCCTGGCTGGAATCAGTCAATCCTGATGCACTCTGCATGCAAGAAACCAAAACGGTTGATGAAAAATTTCCACAGGAAGCTTTCGAATCTGCTGGTTATCAATGCCAATTCTTTGGTGAACGCTCTTACAATGGCGTCGCGATCATTTCCAAGCATCAAATCGAAAAAGTACAGAAAGGATTTTTTGAAGAGGCTGAACCTGCCGCTCGCCGATTCATCGAGGCAAAGGTCGGTCCGCTCTATGTTTTAAATGCTTACATTCCGAATGGTCAGTCGGTGGGCTCTGACAAATATGAATACAAAATGAGGTGGTTGCAATCACTGAAAACTCATTTGCAGGTACAGCACGATCCAAACACGCCCCTTGTCTTATGCGGTGATTTCAATATCGCGCCTGACGACCTCGATGTCTATAAACCTGCCGAGGTCGTTGGCAGCATCATGTGCAGCGAGGCCGAGCGAAAGAGCTTGGCGCTGATCAAAGAGTGGGGCTTCGAAGATGCCTTTCGCCTGCATAATTCCCAGGGTGGTGAGTTTTCCTGGTGGGATTACAGAATGGGCGCTTTCCGGCGCAATATGGGATTCCGTATCGACCACATCTGGGCGACGAAAGCGGCCGCGCAATCGTGCAGTCGTGCATGGATAGACCGAGCGCCCAGAAAGCAAGAACGTCCCTCCGACCATGCACCGATCATCGCCGAATTCAATCTTTGAACGTGCATAGAGGGGGCAGGCTGCAGTCCGATTTCCGGAAGAAGTCGCGATCAGGAAATTTTGGCTGTCTCTTTGACGTCGGCTTTGCTGTCGGTTTTGACGTTTTGGTTTTCACCAGTCAACTTGTCGTATTTGAAAAGAATGTCGGCTTTCTCGATCTCGGCGAGCCCGGGGAATTCGCCGGCTATGATGCGGTCGGCCAGCTTCGAGCAAGACTTGAAATAATCGTCCGAAGCGCGCTGTCCTTCCAATTTGCGTGTCAAATCCTGGCATAGAATGTCGGCGGCGTGGATGTAGACATCGTTGCCTTGCCCGTGCGCATAGAGGGCTGTGACGAGAATAATGACAGTGTCTTGCACGCGCTGCGACAATTCGGCAATACGACATTGTCTATCGGCCAACTTCAATTGATGCTTGACCATATTTTCGCTCAATTCGATCGGCAGCTTGTTCAACATATCAAGCGCGTAATCGATGTGCTCTTGCAATCGCTCGTCCATGCCTTGAATGACATGATGATCGGCGCCCTCGAACAATTTGCCAGCTCGCCAGAGAGCGTATGGCACTAGTTCATTTCTCAGAGCCCATACATGAGCCGGGTTGACCGGGTTGAGAGTGCGCAATTTATTCTTGGCTAGAGCTTTTCCGACCGGCTCAAAGAACAACTGACCATGGGCTTTAGCCAGCGATTTGAAGAAAGCCATGCCGAGCACTTCGCCTTCCCCTTCGTAGATGCAGGGGGCGAGAAAATCATGCACGTTGTCGCCGAACATATGGCCATGCGCGAAGGAACGACCGCCATGAGTTTTCATGAATAATTCGATCGCCACTTCTTTTTGGGCTTCGCTGCCGAAAATTTTAGCGATTACGCACTCGAGCTCACCGCGATAACCGTTGTCTAGAAGGTTCGAGCCCCAATTGTAGAGAGCCTCGGCGCCGACTATGAGAGCCGCGGCTCTAGCCATTCTGCGTTTGACTAATTCACGCGTCTCTATAG
>CAJCHQ010000290.1 GCA_903970295.1 Bryobacterales bacterium | reverse complement strand
GAATTGACTGCCACTCTGCTCTTAATGCCAATCTTTCCCCCCTCATGGATAACTTGCACAGGGTCGAGAATCGCAACCATAGTCACGCCGTCGATTTTATTCATAGCCGCTGCGCATTCGTGCAAATGTTCTTCGTCGATGAATGAAAGGTTGATATCCCGTATGATGAAATCCGGACCCTGCGTAACGATCGAAATTTCGCCGATGTTTGCTTCTAATTCGCCCATCAGTGTCGCAATACGACCGAAGTAGCCAGGCTTGTCTGTCACTCTCACCCTAAATGTGCGGATTATTTTCTGTTCGGCTTTTACGGGCATGGGTATCATGTTTTTATGTCTGAGGGAGGGGGACGCCAGTTTAGCGTACAACTATAGGTGTAGCAGCTCTTTCTTCACCGACCTTTGCATTTCTTCTTCCGTCGCTGTGATTTTTTGCCGCGATTTATCAAGATATTTTCTCAAGGGCCATGGTTGTCTCAAAATTTTTGCAAGAATGCTGCCAAAGCCCAGTGCAACTTTGTCTTTGAACAGCTGGGGCTGATTTTTCGCCAGCGTTTGCCAGTGCTGAAGGCGGAAGGAGAGCGAATTCAGGTACATAAACTCGTAGAGATTTCGCTGGTACGAATAAATGAACGTGCTGAAATCGGCTATTGCTTCGTCGGGATCTTTTCTATAAGTAGACGTTTCTCGTTTGGATTTATGCAGTGCAATTGCCAATTCATACGCTTCAACTGTTCTTGCTGCAACTTCTTTTTTGTCGTACACACGCAAGATTCGTTCGCGCGCTGCTTCTCCGAATTGCTCGCGGAGGCTTGTATCCTTCAAAAGTTTGGTAAGCGCTGCAGCCAGACCTTTAACATCTCCCGGTTCCACCAGCAGGCCAGTTTTATTGTTCACGATGTATTCTGGAATTCCACCCGACGATGCCGCAACAATTGGTTTACCGCAGGACATGGCTTCCAATACTGTGTACGGAGCATTGTCGTAAAGTGATGGCACGACACAAACATCGGCTGAACGATAACAAGCCGGCATCTGGTCAAGGTTTACGTGATCGACAAACTCGACATAGCGTGCAGAGCCGCTCGCCGCGAGCTTCTCTTGCAAGATTTTCTTGGCTGATGTTCTTCCAACTCCCGTCTCTGTGTCCTTACCCAGCAAAATGAATCGAACGTTCGGAACCTCGCGCACCACATCTGGTACTGCATCGATTAGCTGGTAAATGCCCTTGCGCTCTTCGAGTCTTCCAGCAAAAAGAACAGTTAATTTTCCATCGTCCGGAAAAGTCTTGTCGCCTGTTGGGCTGAATTTGTCGGCATCCACTGGATTCGCGATCATGCAGACGCTACTCAAAGTGAGACCCGTATCCTTGCAAACATATTTCGCCAGATTCTCACTTGGAGAAGTAACCAGGTCGGATTGCAGAATCGTCATGCGCTCGAACATGCCTGTGAGTTGCTGATCAAAATTTGGAGTGAGGTTATGAAAACCCTCGTCCACAATTTTGAATTGAGGAGTGTGCAACCGCACCACAAGCGGGCACGTTTTAGTAATCGATGGAAA
Organism: Bryobacterales bacterium; assembly: GCA_903970295.1. The sequence continues at coordinate 1,208 of CAJCHQ010000290.1, read as the reverse complement.
CAACGCTTCTGCCAGATGCTCTGGTGCCTCAACTACGTCGAACGGTTTATCCTGATGGATTCTGTAGAACGTTTTCCACAAACCTGCGACGCACTTCAAAACATAGTGTGAAAAAGGAAGTAGCTTTTCAATGAGCTTGAGTTCGCTCAGTGAATTGCTCCAGGGTACTCTGTGCAGCGTGATGTTCAGCGAGGAGCCAGGCAAAGCTCCGTTAGTCGGAGGCGGCATCACGGTTACTCCTTCGGCTGTTAACGCGATAACTTCCACGTCGTGACCGAGCTCCGCAAGCGTGTTGGCATGCAAATAGCTATATGCGCCAATTCCACCCCAACCTGTATCAGGCGGGTATTCTCTGGAAATTACACAAATTCTCATGAGCGCCTCTGAGACGGCTCCGAATAACTGGAAGGAAAAACGACCTGGCGTTAAGCCTTTGCGTTAGCCTTTTTTGATTGTCCAGAAATCTTCGCCGATTTTGTCCCACGGCAAACGATGTTCGTCAGGCTGATTCGCGTCGAAGTGTTGATTTACAAAGTAGATCATGTGAGCCGGTTCGGACCAGAGGTTGGCTAAACCGTGGGCTACACCGCGAGGAATATAAAGAGCTTGAGCACGTCCTGCTCCCAGGACGAAACGCATCGTGCACTGATAGCTCGGAGAATCTTTGCGAGCGTCAAACAAGCCAATCAACAAGCGGCTTGATGGCAAGATGAACCAGACATCTTCCTGGTTGTAATGCAGGTGGAAGGCCTTTATTGTGTTTGGGAGCATCTGGGAGAACGTGCTCTGGCGCACTTTGAATTCAGGCAAGATGAGCATATTGCCATTTTCGTCGAGCCTCAAGAGTTCGGCGAGACATCCACCATCATCTACGAACAGATTCAAGTTGATGAGCTGAACACCTTCAATGGTCGGCTTCTTCGAATAATCCTGAACGGAGAGATCGTTTTGAAAGTCCAGACCGATAGCTTCTTTGGACAGTGGTTTTAGCATTGCGACTTGAATCCTTGAACGGGTACACGCCTCGCGATTCCAGTTTGTCGACCCACGCCGACAAATGCGTTCGCTGAACAGGGCATAGAATAGCAGTTTGAGCCGCCTGCAGTCTAGCTTGGCGGCTTAAAATGACTCGTTTGTAACCGACTTAGACCGTAGCTTTGGTTTTCCGCAAGTCGAGATAGGTCTGCAATGACTCTCGCCACGGAATC
>CAJCHQ010000289.1 GCA_903970295.1 Bryobacterales bacterium | reverse complement strand
AGTTTTCATTACCTTCACAGCGCCCGGCGATATCTGTCGGCGAGAGATAAAACCAGGCATCAGGCTTTTTGAATGCAAGGTTTTTCTTTTGCAGCTTGTGGTCATCAGCGCAAATCAGACAGGGCGTTACCATCAAACTCTGGTGCTGTGTGATCTGCGTTTCGCAGTAATTCGAAATCATGTGATAGAGTTCGCGGTCGACATGCGGCGGCAACATTATGTTCTCGTGCCTGAGGTTCTGGAGATACTTTCTCACCAGTATCCACAGCTCGCGGCGAGCATCGACTGCCAGCTGCGTGGCGGTGCTCAAATCGATTCGCAGCAAAAGCTCCTGCAACGCCTGTCTTGTTTTCGCCGGTATGAAACCACTGGCAGCCAGTTCCTCCAGCCGAAAACGCAAACGTTCAGTGCCTGAAGCCGGCACCGCAGGAGGAGGAGGACCGCTGGTTTCTTGAAACTGCATGCACCCTGCCCAAGCAAGAACTGGTAAATGGCGATTGCCCCGTCCCACCCTGAGCATAAATGCACAGTCGATCGGACTTCGGTGCCCTGATTAAATCGAGGGGGACGAGATGGAAGGAATTTTTCTCGTTATCGCCTTCGAACCAGGGCCTTCCACTAATAAAGCAAATATGCGCCCGACAGACAAGACTCCTACGGTGAAAATAGGACATTAATGTGTCAATTACGTGGCAAAGAGCCCCAGAAAGTGAAAAATTGAAGTAACGCGTAAGCCGGGTTCTGTTATAGACTGCCATCTCTCTCGAAGTTCAGTTACCTGAACCCTCTAGCGGCTTCAGCATCTCGAGATGGCGGGCCACCATGACCCCGAGATATACCTTCACCTTGCACCTTCAGCGGGGTTTACCTAGCCAGAGCCTCTCGACCCTGCTGGTGACGCTCTTACCGCACCGTTGCACCCTTACCAGAGTAAACTCTGGCGGTTTTCATTTCTGTGGCACTATCCTCACGCTCACGCGCACTGGGCGTTACCCAGCAACCAGCCCTACGGTGCCCGGACTTTCCTCATCTCTTGCGAGACGCGACAGTCTGCGTTACTTCGCCCATATTGTACAACTTCCCCGCACTGAAGCTTATCGATGACGACTTTATCTAATGAAATCAGCGAATTCGCCAATGAGATCGGCATTATTAGTCACCTGGTCTGCCTCCTTCACTTGCTTGAATCCGGCTGGCACTTCGAAATCGGCGGCAGCGGAAGTTTTCGCCGATTTGCTGATAAATCGCAACTCGCTTTGAGTGTGGCCTTTAAGGTTTGTGGTTTGTAATTCCGGGGAAATGCCCAGTCGCAAAAGCGTCGCCTGGCTCGCAGGTTCAGCCTGGACTGGGCTGACAGCCAGTGACAGATGGATCATTGACCAGATTAGCAAGAGCCGGGCAAAAAAATGCATGACCAATGCCTGAACCGATGCTATGACCAGTGCAGTACGCCCTGGTCATCAATCCATTGATTCAATCTGGTATCCGGGCTTCCGCTTCCTCGTGCTTTGATTACAATCGCGTCGCGACCACGCCATGGGTCGAGGCGAATAATCGGGTCGTTCGGATTATGGGAAACGGTTTCCACCATGTAATGCGGCGGATCGCCAACGAGGTGAAAATCCCAGTGTCCTTCGAGTTGAGCTTTCTTCAGGGCATTGAGAACAGCCACCGCCTGATCGGCACAATCATATTTTTTTTCGTCGAAATAGGCTCGGTCGATGTTATTGATCACGCCCCTGAATGCGCCTTCCCCGTCGAGTCGATGACCGGACTGTATGAGCGCGTCGACGGTTTTTTGAAAGGTATCGACGATTTTTCGAGTATCCCCCTGGTGCATCGGCTCTGCCTGATCGTTCAACAAAACGTTGCGCTGGTCTTGATTGTATAGGGATCGTCCTTCCGCACCGACACCAAATTCGTATAACGTCTGCTCGGCACCACCGTCTTTGCGAACGATCTTTCTGATGTTCATTGCGTTCCGATCATTCGTGATCGGATGACCATCGCCATCTAGAATTTCTACATTGCCGAATTGACCTGCCGCTTTCAGGTCTAACATGACTCTCAAGACTTCCGTTTTGGATGGTTGCCCTGCCACGGGAGTTGAGAGAAAATCGATCTCACGCATCAAATTTTCGCCGTGACTAGCCGCATCCATAAGGGTTTCGGCTATCTTATGGGCAGATTCCGGCGGTTGGTGTGGATCTGTCATTGCCACTCACTGCTGCTATGCCTGCATCAGCAATGTGCCATGTTTGGGAGCTTTTGTATCACCGCACGGTGCGAGAACGCTGCACAGCGGAGCTGCAAGCGCTCATTTGCCGCTTGCAGCCCATGCAGGTCTTTGTGCTTTAGACCCTCCTGCGTTGATTGCCGCCATGCGTTAGTTACCAGTGGCAGGTGTCGCGCCCGCAACTTCAGAATTGACTGTCTGCCAGAAATTGAGTACCTGCGGTGCTGTGTTCGGGTCGGTTAGAACGTTGTTATAGAAACTTCCTGTTTGCGGATCATTGCCGTCCACCCAGACCATTCCTCCAACAGGTTCGCCGGTTGTGGGCAGGACCTGCTCAGAAAGATTGAACGAACCAGTGTTGTATCCAATTTCCTCAGCAATGACTGGCATTCCTTCGTTTTGGATAGCTTCTATACCCTGGTTGGTGTAAGAGCTGTCTGAGTCGTAGTTGTGAACAGCCCCGACGACATTGCCATTGCCAGCGGCTTCGAGAGCGGCTGCGTTGTTATAAAGGAAGCTCTGACCTTGATAATTGGAGTCGTAGCCACCCTGTCCCCATTCCGAATCATCGACAATGATCACCGGTTTGGCATCCGGATTGACACTCTGGGCGCCCTGCACTACCGCTTGTTCTAAGGCTTCTGTATTCGAGAGCAACTGCGGATTGGTTGCGTCTCCAGATGCACCCTGCTCGTTGACCACGTTGTACATTACGTTCGGATTGTTGCCCCATTCGGCGGCAGCGGCGTAGAGAGCTTGTTGCGCTTCTGCCACATCCGAGCTCGACATTACACCACCAGTATTGCCATAAATTGCTTCATCGGTGTTGTAAGAAAGATCGACCTTCAAACCGGCATTGAGAGCGGCTTGAATTTCCTGGTTGAAGGCGTTGTTCGGCCCGCCTTCTAGGTCAGAAGCCTGTCCCATGATGCGCACCGTATTCGCCCCTTCGGAAGCGATTTGAGCCATCGAGCCGGTCAGTTCGTTATGCTCCGTAGAAGTTGTATCGTTAATGCCGAGGACGACAAAAGGCTTGCCGTTGCTCATCAGTTGATTGCCCTGGACGTAGAGACCAGAGGTGTTCGAGGTCGTGGTTGTACCGCTCGTACTTGTGGCCACACCAGGCTGTGCTGTAGCGCCACCAGTAGGCGCCGTTGCGGTTGTTGTAGGTGGAGTATCGGTTGTGGTCGCTGGAGCTGGCGCGCCGGTTGTGGTCGTTGTCGGTGGCGCGTCTGTGGTGGTCGTTGCTGGTGGGGTGTAGTTTGAAAGTGTTGCATCTCCATTTTGAGTAGTAATGTTAGTAACTGCTGCTTGAGCTATGTTTGCGTCTGCACTATCTCCACTGCTCTGTAACTGGGTCGCGGCAGCGTTTCCTGCCGAGGCCACATCTGCCCATCCTCCTGTTTGTACTTGCTGATTAAGATCGTTTTCAAATTGTGTGTATCCGGCGGCTGTCATTCCCGACTGCGAAGGTTGGAGCGCTGTCAGAATCTGCGCCGCTTCTGGATTGCTTGCTTGCAGAGCCTGTACTGTCGGATCGTTAGTAGGGTTGTAGGTTGATACAGCTGCGTCGTTAGCGGTATTGATCGTGCTGCCGATTACGTTATTAGCAATGGTGGCATCAGCAGTATCACCAGCTCCTTGCAGTTGTAGGTTAGCAGCAGTGGCTGCCGACGCCACATCAGCATATTGCCCTCCTTGCATGATTTGACTGAAAGCACTTTCATACTGGCTAAAACCGGTGCTCGACATTCCAGACTGTGCAGGCTCCATCGCAGTCAGGAGCTGGGCTGCCTGCGGGTCTGTGGCTTGCAGCGCCTGAATCGTCGCATCGGTGGTTGTATTTGTTGCTGCCGCAATTGGCTGTGTATCTCCTGTCTGGGGTTGAGTTGCTGCCGCAATTGGCTGTGTATCTCCTGTCTGCGTTCCGCCTCCAGTTGCTCCCTGTTGTGAATCGCCACCGATGTTAATACCGTATTGTTGTGCCAACGCTACAATCTGCGACTCTAATTGCTGAAGAGTCTGTTCATCTGAAGTGAGCTGTGCTAACTCTTGGGCGGTCGACGACGGGGCGCTCCCAGAAGTGAGGGCACTCGACACCGCGTCCGAGGCGGTATTGACAGCACCAGTGGCGGCATCGGCAGCCGGATTCAACAACCCGGCATCGGTT
>CAJCHQ010000288.1 GCA_903970295.1 Bryobacterales bacterium | reverse complement strand
TTTCGCATTGGGTCATATGCATGCTGCAAAAAGTCTCGAGGCAGCAGGAGATCCGCAGGCCGCCAAAGAAGAATACGAGCTGGCGCTGAAATACGATCGTGATGTTCTGTTGCCGCACAAAGACGCGCTTGAAATTTTGCTTCAGGCATCTGAATTCAACGCGGTCATGACGAGATCGATAAAATTGCTCGAGATTGCGCCAGATGATATCGATGCGAAGTTAGCGCTGTCCAAGGCTTTGAAGGCAGAGAATCATCCCGACGAGGCGCTCGAGTTACTCGGACGCGTGCTCATTGAAGACCCGAAGAATGTCACTGCGCACACCCTCGCAGGGCAGATATTCATGCATCAGGGGCGCCTGGTCGAAGCGGATGATATGTTCCGAAAGGCTTCGGACGACGCTGAAGGTAGTGACGCGGACGCCAGTTTGTTCTATTCTTGGGGCAAGACACTCGCATTGCTAGGGTTGCATGAGCTTGCGATAGAGAAGTATCAGAAGGCGTCGGAGATCGACCCTTATGATGGTGATGTGTACGAAGCATGGGGAGCGGTGCTGAAATTTTTGGGAAGATTTGGCGAAGCCGCGGAAGTTTATAAGCGTGCAGCCGATTATTTGTAACTCTGTCAAAACTTTGAGTTGTACATATTTTGGGTAAGGACGTAGATACTGAATTAATTCCAGATGCTGCTGCAAGTTCTGCAAACGCGGAAGTTGAGGCTGGTCCTGATTGCTCGGCTGGGGCTGTTTCGAAGGGCGTTTCGGATGGTGTTTCGGCGGCCGCTTCGGAGACTGCTTCGGAGTCCACTTCGGAGTCCGCTTTGGATGGTGTTTCGGCGGCTGCTTCGGGGGCTGCAAGTTTACCTTTGGCTGCACAGGTCACACCACTTGTTGGAGCATCCGGTCCGGTCTCGGAACTCGCCGCGGAAATGGCCGCAAGCATTCCCGATAGCCCAGTTGGAACTCTTCCAGTCTTTGCTCGCATTGATACTGCATCTGGTGCCTATCAGGCTCTCGAGAGCAAGCATCGCGTACTCGATTCAGCTGTCGCATCGCCCGCTTCCAATCCTGTTAAAGAAAACTCCAACCTGGAAATTGCGGCTTCGAACGTCCTTGAATTCGTCGCTGAGCGAAGAGCCGCTGCCAGACGTACTGGTGACATAGGCTCGAGTGCTGAATCAGAAGCTTTAGTGTTAGTGCCGCCCGCGATTCAGACGCCGACAACGTTAGCTGATACTACTGCGGCAACGACAACCACGACAACACCAGAATCCCCAGATCGTCTCTCTTCTATTGTTCTAGAACGGCATGCTTCTGCCACAGGAGCTGCATCCGACCTCAATGCCGTCAAAGACGCCCGCGCCGAGCTGTTCCTCAAGACTGAAAAATTGTTGCACTTCCGACTTGCATTCGCTGCTACCGGGCTCGTGCTGTGCGCGGGGCTTGCTAGTTTTGGTAAAGGCGATCTCGATTTCATTCAACTGGCTCTTCTTACAATGGCAGTGCTGGCTTATTCAACAGCAGCCATCGTGCTGTTAGAGCAAAAGTTCATCATCACTCGCCACGTAATGATTTACCTCAACGCTATTCTCGTTGCGTCCGACATCCTGGTTGTTACAGGCATGGTGCACGAAACAAAAGGGCTCGACTCCGACCTTTACGTCCTTTATTTGCTGCCAATTCTGCTTTCAAGCTTCACGTTCGGTAGAAGAGGAATCACGGCTTCATCCTTTTTCGTTTCTGTCTCTTACGTCTGTTTATTGCTCTGGGAAAATGCCAGTCTGTTGCCCTACCTCATGGCGAAGCACCAGACAGCCGGACTTGCTGCTGCATACTCCCAACAGCTGTGGCGCCGCATTTTAGCGCGCTCTGCCCTTCTGGTAAGTGTCACTTTTATCTGGGGACGCTTTTGCGAGTACATGTCTGGTCTTGAACGACTGAGTACTAATCGTTTGCGCGAACAGCTCATCGCGAACAACGATTTGATCAGCGAAATGAAAGCACAGGCTGCCAGAGAAGTTCTTATCAATTCCATAAACTCCGAACTAAGATCTTCGCTCGATTTAAACAAGATATTCGAAACTGCGGTTGACGAACTTGGTAAAGCATTGCATGCAAGTTGCTCTGCAATCGTTTGCCCAAGCGCTTATGCATCTGAGCCCCCAATCGTCTGCGAGTCGATTATCCCTTCTAGCCTATCGGGTGTAGAAGAAGACAAGATCGACGAAAATCTTTTCTTTGGACCAAAAATATGTGAATTCGTTTTGCGCCACAAGTCGACTTATGAAAAAGATGATGCTGTTAGCAAAATATATCTCTATCACAATCCCGCTGATAGCCAGCTTTTTGAGCCTATCAAGGAAGAATTGCAACGCTTGAACTTCGGCTCTTTGATCATCAAGCCGATGATTTATACCGATGAATCAAAGGGCGTTCTCTTGATCGCTGATTTAGACCACGAAAGGGTCTGGACCGCCTCTGATCTTCAGCTCGTAAATTCAGTTGCCGGGCAGGTTTCGGTGGCGATTGAGCATGCGGAATTGGTCGATCAACTGTCACGTAAAAACACAGATCTCGTTTCTAAAAACCTGAATCTAGACGCAAAAAATTTAGAGTTGCGAGCGATGCAATCACAACTTATACACCAGGAGAAAATGGCTTCTCTTGGACGTCTTGT
>CAJCHQ010000287.1 GCA_903970295.1 Bryobacterales bacterium | reverse complement strand
CTCGCCGAAACATCTGAGCGCTGTAGACCAACTCGGGGGGCACGACGCCCTCTCGAAGAATACGCTGCTCGTGGTAGACGTCATGGCAAAACATGTTGAGAGCGATTATTCGCTGCTCTAGACCGGCTTCGATTGCTTTCCATTCGGACGCCGGCACGATTCGCGGCACCAGATCGAAGGGAAAAATCCGCTCCACACCGGTGTCGTCATTGTAGACAGTGAAAGTAATGCCTTGATTTCTGAACGAAAGGTCGGCCATGCGCCGCCGCCGCTGGAAAGCCGAATTGCCAAGCGAAGCAAGCTGTCCGAAAACTGGCTCGTAATGCGGGCGTGGCACATCCACATCTTCGAACATTTCGTCGAAGATACCGTTTAATTGATACTGCGTGAACATCCCGCCAGCCAATGCCTCTGGTCTATTGCCCCTGAAATCGCCGGAACATCCTTATTCTAGCGGTATCCACGACGGGCGCAAGCATTCTTATCGTTCTTATAACTGAACTGTTAGCCATCTAGTCCGAGGATGGCTGTTGGTTTGAATGCCGGATTGCGCTCTCAGCAAGGGTTCAATAGGGTTTGTAGCCGCCGCCGTTCATGAGCGAACGAATTCCCGGGACATTTTCAAGCGAACCATAATGATGCGCTTGGTCGTGTTGAATATAGTTAAGCCCAGCTACGATATTGGAAAGAGGGTCCAACATATTAGTGTTGTAGCCCTTGGCTGCATACTTTTGGAAGTTATCCGGACGCAGCTGCATAAGACCTTGAGTTGGCTGACCCTCTCTTGCATTGATATCGTAATCGTTCAACGAATTGGCGTTCCAACCGCTTTCGTACTGAATAATTGTGTTGACCATCATTTCGTTCTGGGCGTTGACAGGCAAACCGGCTAATTCGAGAGCTTTGTCGATTAGCTCTTTCCGGGCATCGGTCGGCGCATACATGCGGCTATGCCGGTCGTAGAGCGATTCACCCGGAACCGTTTCGCGACTGGCATGTCGATCGTATCCACCATTGGCACCGGGACCATACCCAGAGTTGCTACCATCATAATGGTGCCTCATGTGGTGATAGAACTGTTCTGACTCAGGAGACGGTTTTTCCTGTTCGCTCGTACTGACAATGGCATTGTGCTTCGGGTTCGGGCTGGCGTCATCGATTACCGAATAGCCGTCACCATTTTGAATGATATTCAAATGGTGACCTGGGGTCGGCGACTTCAACTCACCGTTGTTATGCAATTGCTCGTTGATTTGTTGCAGATTGCCAGCGAAATTTTTTCCGTCGGCCGCTTTCAGTTGATCCAATTCTTTGTATACAGGTTTGAAATCATGCGGATTTTTCTTCAGATGCTCCTGAATATGGTCTGCAGCCGCCGCTACGCGCGGATCATCACTGGTTACGCCGAGATGTTTGGCGCGATCGGTGATATGCATATTGGGTAGCAAATGCTCGTGCTTTAAATGCGCATTTACTTCTTCAAGATCTTTCGCAAAATGGCTGCCAGCTCTTTTGCGCAGCTGCTCGAGTTCGTGATACACCGGGGTTAGATTGTGTGCATCATGGTGAAGGTGCTCATCGATGCGATGCTCGGCTTGAACTAATGAACTGTCGGGAACGGGATTCTTGTGGTGCGTCATCTCAGTTTCGACTCGCTGTACACGCGTGGAAAATGGCTTGGGAGAGAAGTCGTTTTCCTATGGGGAAAGTAGGGTACTGGTATTATGCATGTTTAATGGCCAAAAGCCATGGCATATCCGTGGCAAAACGCTCCAAACGTACGTAGTCCTCCCACGCTAAACGCAAATATAATGTAATCAGACCTCTCCGGTGACCTGGAAGACCCCCGTCGAATCACTTTGGCGACCCAAGTTCGGCAGTCCTATCCGCAGGACAGCTCGAAGTTTCAGGACTACCTCGAAGGAGAAATAAATAAATAAATGGCGCGTAGCTCAGCCAAACTGATCGCAGGCATCGCGGTCACGGTCGTCAGTCTATTTCTGAATACAGAACTGTCGAAAGCCGACAACATACAGCCCGAGAGCCCCTCTGCGTCGCCGGCGGAGCTTCTCGTGCCAAATCGGTCCAGTCACACTCCTTCGACTATGAGTCACACGCAATCGACCCCGGGTCACACTCCTTCGACTATGAGTCACGCGCAATCGACTATAAGTCAGACTCGAGCAACATCAAGGACGCAAATTAGCTCCACGGCACAGACAGGTAAACAGGCTTCGCCAAATAACAACTCAGCATTTGCGAAGGGAAAAATCGTCAATGTCCCTTTCGCCATCAAAGAGGCTTACTTCGACGGACGCGTACTTTTGCTCAAGACAGGAAAGATGCCAGCCCATCGTTCAGCATACGAGGACCAGGCTTTCACCGGGCTAAAGATTGTTTTTCCCAGCATCGAGCCAATGACCGGCAATACCTACTATGTACTTTCTCCAGCCAAGGAGACAATGAATGCCAACGGTGAATCGAAGCCGCGACCAGATTTGACTCTCTACTATGTAGAAGACGCTGATTGGTTCACAGCCAGCACCTACAAGGGCAAATATGCCATGACCGTCAGGTTCTTTGCGCCGGTCAAAGGTGTTTTTCCGGGACACATCGAACTCAAAATCGATCAAAACCACACGGACGTAAAAGGCTACTTCTATGCTCGCAAGGGCACATTCGCCACTCCTATTTGAACTAGACAGCAGCGCACGCACTTTTAACTCAAGTATTTCTCTTGTGCACACGTATTTTCCGCACTGACTAAACAACGCTCGACCAGGTTGACACCAATCACGATGGCGTCATTATCGCTGAAGACATGTCGTTACAGGTTTTCACAACTCTCCCCTGGCTGACCGTGAAACGATCGGCAAAGTAATTCTGTCCCGATTGCGCTAGCCATGAGACGCTCTTTGCTGTCCGTCAGTAAACGCTGTGTCCAATCGACAAAACCACCGTCGGCAAGCGTCAATGTTTCTCCATCAGCAGTTTTTATCTTAATGTGGAAACATGGTCCTTGGTAATAGCTCAAGCCGGTTAAACGGCTCAAGTTAAGCTCACACCGAACTGCGTCGTGCTGCCGCGCAAGAGGTCGACAAACTTTTTCCTCAAGCATTCGTATCTGCATTAACACATGGGCCGGAAACTTGAATTGCGCGACGTCATTCGAATCACAATTAAGACTGTTAGGCCACTTCTCCCCAAATTGAGCTAGTAAACGGTCCGCGCTTTGAGAATCACGGGCACGCACCGAAGCTCTAATGACGTCGCGGTCAAGGTTTAGCACCGAACACAAATGTTCAATTGCTTTGGTATGAGATACTTCAACTGTGATATCCCGAAATTCAAAATTCGTAGTGGATAGTTTTTCCAAAAACGAAAGATAGATGTGAATGTGTTCCCGCAGAGCACTAATCTCGAAATTGAATGAACCAGAGTCGCGCCCTGCGCTAATCAGACCGAACAGCTTAAAATGGGCTGTATAACCAGTCTTCTTAGGAACAGGAAATCGAATCACGCGCTGATTGCTGCACAGTTTTGTGGTCCGCTTCCGAGATTCTGAAGTCCGGCGCACACGCGCACACTCCAGCGCCAATCCAATGGTCGGGTCGGAGGCACACTCCAATGCGCGGATTGTGCTTAGTACGTTGGCCTGATCCAAGCCAGTCAGTTGAGCCACGCTACCGAGCGGTACCAGCGGCGATAATTCGACCGCACGAAAACCAGCAGCGATGTCATATCCAATTGATTCCACCTGATTTAGGAGCCGTCCATCAAGATTGCAACAAGCGGTAGTTGCACTAATTTGAGTAAGACTTGGCAGTCCACCACGAAGTACTCGCTTCTTGAACACATCAAGCAACAAAGAATGCAAGTCCGCACCCGAAAGTTTGTGGGACAGGATTTCAGAAATATCCGCAATACCCGTCTTCTCAGAAATGCGCTTTTCGATTGCTTCAGTCATCAGGCAATTTTCCTCAGTCGGCGTTATCATATTTGAACGGAGATTCGTCATGAGAGTACAAAACGCTATACTCATAAAGGCTTCTTGTGCATCAGTGTTTTCGGCCCTGACGGCAGCCTTGCGTATTTACTAACCAGTGCCAGGCTTGATTAGCGAAAGCCTCAAGTTTGTGCTCGAACTTGAAATCGGCGGCCGCTACATAGCCACATGGACATCAAATTCCACGGTGAAATAAGAAGCTCTTATGGGAACAATAGTAGCACTCAGCCCTCCGCACCTTTTGCGTATAGCGGGTCCATTTTCGTTCGAGAATGCATGCGTTCATGCTCAAGTTTCATTTGCACTAAAAGAGTCGGACGGCGCGACACGAGTTATCGTGACACATCATGCAATTGGCGATCATGGCGACTCAGAAACAAAGAGTAAGTGGAACTCAGTCTGGCAGCATTTTCTCGCAGAACTCAAGGGGCGTGCCGAAACGAATCTCAGCCCTGACAGCGGCGGAAATTCACCTGACGCCATGAATAAGAACCAGCCGACTTCGACAACGCTGGCGCAAAGGACGCTTCAGTACATTGGTGCCGTTGCTAAGGAAATTCAGCAGGGAAACGTAGACAAGTGGCTCAAGGTGGTAGATCGGCTAGAGAGTCTTACCGGAAATTGAGAATTCGCAACCTGCATGGCTGCGAGACACTACTGGTCTCTGCTGCGCTGCAAAAGTCTCTCACGGCCAGTCCAACACGCGATGAGATGATAGATTTTCTGGCTGAAACTGATAATCAAATCCGACCAAGAAAACGTCACGGTTTTAAGACAAATACTCGGAAATATAATTGAAGCAATTGCCAGACTGGAGAAAATGATGGATGCCATTGAGACACGCAGTAAATCTGAAACAACGCCAGCGGAACCAGCACAATCGGTTGAGTGAAAGTTATAATATGATTTGTTAGCCGCAGGGACGAAAGAACGTGTCGCAACCAGATAGAATTGAAAGATTGAGCGTCGAGCAATACCTTCAACTCGAAGAGCGCTCGGATGTCCGTCATGAATTCATCGACGGTCAGATTTTTGTCATGACTGGAACCACCGATTCGCACAATGTTATCTGCGGAAACTTTTTTGCGCTCTTGCATTCTCACCTTCGCGGTAGCGGCTGCCATGTGTATATGAACGATATGAAACTGCATGTGCAGGTCGCGAACAGTTTTTACTACCCCGATATCATGGTCACATGCGAACCCTTCGAAGCTAGAAGCGTTTTTAAACAATCTCCGCTACTGATAGTTGAAATACTGTCGCCCTCAACGAAACAAGTAGATCGTCGTGAAAAATCAATTGCTTACAGAAAAATACCTAGTCTTCGAGAGTACCTGATCGTTTACCAAGACAGGCAGCAGATCGAAGTCCACAGAATCAATAACGACCACGAGTGGAGAATTGAAATTCTGCGCGGCAAAGACGAATTGTCTCTCGAATCGTTGACCACACCATTGCAAATTGCTGTCAATGCAATCTACGCAGACACTGTACTGTCACCATTGATAGAGGAATCTGAAGAAGAGTACGAGCTTGCCTGAGATGCATTAGGACACAATCTGCCAATGAATGTCCGCCCACTATCACTGAGCACATATAAAAATATTGTCGTCCTCACTGGCGCTGGAATTTCGGCGGCATCGGGACTGAGAACCTACAGAGGCGCAAATGGTTTATGGACGGAAGGTGATACAGCGCGAGTATCGGACGTCTCTATCCTGAAGACGGAGCCGCACGCAGCCTGGCAGTTTTTCGGTTCGTTTCGCACCACTGTTCTAGCGAGCAGTCCCAACGCCGCGCACCTAGCACTTGCTGAATGCCAAAAGAAACTCGGCAGCAGCAATCGCTTCACACTGATCACGCAAAACATCGACGGGCTGCACCAGCGCGCCGGCAGTCAAAACGTAATCGAAATGCATGGTACTGTCTTCAAGACCAAATGCAGCAACGAAAAGTGCACAGCTGAACCATATACCGATCACGAAAGTCACGTTGCAGTTTTACCGCTGTGCACCATTTGCGGTAGCCCCTTGCGTCCGGGCATCGTTTTCTTTGGTGAGGCTATCCCCGATGAGGCGAGTTGGCTCTCCAAGCGCGCCTTGAGAGATTGCGATCTGTTTCTGGCAATCGGAACTTCGGGCACGGTATCTCCTGCGTGCGACTTTGTGCGCTGGGCGAAATATGCTGGTGCGCGCACAATCTTGATCAACATGGAATCAACAACTCATCACCAATCAGAATTCGATCAAGAGCTGCTGGGCCCGGCAGAAGTCATATTGCCTCAGTTGCTGGGTGAAAACATTCGAGTTAATTAGAAGACCATTAGTTGAAACTAAGTCATACCGAAGTGCCGATTTTTCAGTACCGTTCTGGCCAAAACATGAAATGTGAACCAGAATCGCATGGATTTCTGGGCTAAACGACGATTACGCGGTATCTTTGGGACGTTACAAAGAGGCACGACTGCTTGGTTAGCGGAAGCTCATTTGACCAATTCGGAACAATCGCTTTAGAGCTTGGCTGGGCCAATACCGACCAGCTGGACGCCGCTATGAGCGCATCCAGAGAAATGGGACTGCCGCTTGGATTGGTGCTGTGTCAGCGCGGTCATATTACGAAAAACGAGCTACGGTCGTTGATTCAGGCGCAATCTGCGGTCAGAGACGAAGAACTCAATCCAGTGCTCGCAATTATGGCGCTTACCCTCGTTAGCTGGTCGGGCGTTACGCTTGAGACGGCGTTAATGTTCCTGGGCACTAAGTTGAGCCGTCCAGATGGCGACTCGAACAAATTGGGCGATCTGCTTGTGGCCTCTGCTTGCGTGTCCACAGAAGGTTTGGCATCGGCGCTCAGATTCGTTGGCGCAACTAGTTTACCGCTGGGACTGACCCTGATCTTTCGACAATTGATTACGCGCAATTGCCTGCAAATGGCGCTCGAAGTGCAGTCGCTTCTGCGCGTCGACAAGATCAGTCGCGAAGATGCAATAGACTCGATGCGTTTGTCGCACAGCAAAGTCAGCCCACCGAATTCCGATCGCAACACTGTGGAATTGCCCCGCAAACCAAGACTTGGTGAACTGCTCGTTTTAGCCGAAGTGATTTCGCGAGACGACATAAAAATGGCTCTGGAAGTAGCTAACAATAATCGGCGCAGACTTGGCGACATATTGACCGTTTTCAATCTAGTCAGGCCAGCAAGTTTGAGTGCGGCAGTGGAGCTTCAGCGGATGCTAGGGAATGAAGAGATTTCACTGGACGAGGCGATCAACGCGCTTGCACAAGCGCACCAAAAAGGCATTCCGATTAGGGCTGCGATCGACAGCGGTCGTGGTGCACGAGCAGCACAAGAGAGCAAACTTTCGCTCGCCGGATTCTTAGAAACAGTTGGGGCTTTATCATCTCGCGATTTAAAATCGCTACGCTCGAAAGCGTTGGACAATAGCACCGTGTTGGTCAAATTACTACCACCCGGCACCGATATCGACGACAATCTTTTGCACAACGCCGCTCGTCTTAAATACCTGGTCAATGCAAAAGTGCTCAACCTGGACTCGGCCTGTTTTGTCTTTCATCATTGCGCTCAAAAAAGATTGGACGTTGATGATTTTCTGCGCGTATCAGGCTGGTATTCACCTGTTGAACCCGGCTCAAACGTCTTCACCAGTCACTGCGGCAATCTCGTCGTTGCTTGACACTGACCTCATTGCATCACGGCTTAGAAAATTTCGACAGGAAATCGATCACGACCTCACTTGTATCGAAATCCGGATCCGGCTGACGTGCCCACTTGGAAATGCGCTGAATCAAGTCCGGGTCCGGTACGGCTGACCAGCCCCCATTGCCGCCATCCCAGGCGTGCTGACCGCCTTGCCAATGCCCATTTTTAAGATGCGCCAGACGCACAATCTGCTCGACGGGGGCAGCACCACCGGTGAAGTCAGTGACATCTTCGTTGTTTTCCCTCCGCTGTGTCTCTTTATTATCACCATCAGCTGCCGCCCAAGCCGGAGCCTGCGCCAATGGTTGCGACTGCGAAATTTTGCCGACGGTAATCGTCGTAAAACCCTTGAGCAAAGAACCTTCAGAAGCCCAGCCGTGACCTCCGTCGAGAGGCAAAACGTTATCGTCATTGCCTAGGACTGAAATCATTGCCGTCGGATCACCGCTCACAGGCCGTGGATCTGATTTAAGTAGAGTGCTATGAACAGTGCCCACTCCGGCGAAAGTCTTGGGTAGCTCGTGGGCGATGTATTGGGCGGCCTCTCCGCCCTCCGAGAAGCCAACTAGATACTGGCGATGCTGATCGACATTGACTTGACTTCCAACCTGGGCTTTCACTGCTTTCAAATAGTCAAGATCGTCATAATGAGGGTCTTTTGGAGTGAGTGTTCCGTGATCCAGATTCCAGGAGTTTTCGTGGTAAAGCCCCAGAGTTCCGGGAAAACGCTGCGGTAAGGCTTGAAGGTAAACAACGGCAAAGCCCTTCTGATCGGCAACCTGATCCATATGCGAATACTGGCGCATCATGTCCATATTTTCGGTCAGCCCGTGCAGCATGTAGACAACGGGAATCGGCGACTTCCCGTCATAACCGCGCGGCAGGTGCAGCTCAAACTCGCGGTCGTTGCCATCTGACTGAAGGTGTTGTGTCCGATCAACGGACGCATTCTCCGGCGCGTCAGCACTGGCGGCTTCGGCACCAGTAGCGTTGGCAGTTCTGGTTGTGGCACTCTGCGGTTTTGAATCGTTGCCGACGGACAGGCTAACAAGATTAAGCTGACTGTGAACACCGTCGTCCGATGTTCCGTCAACGCTTACACTCTTGAGCAGGTAGGCCTCTTCTGTTCTCACAATCTTTGGAGCAGTCGTGACTAAATGACTACCAAGAGCTTAGCTAACGAATGTGTCATGAATGTGACACGGGCACCAACCGTGCGATCTCCGGACGATTAAAGGTTCGAGCCAGTCACCAAACTAGCAGATAAAATCGCCAGCAACCAATATGCAGCAATATTCACTCGACGCGACCTAGATCAATGAAATTTTCGAGTAAAAAAGGCAAACTAGTTGCCGTCCTTTTTAGAGCGACAATTCGACTAGAACAGGCAAGTGATCTGATCCAATGTGAGGGCCGACTAAGCAGCTCGCACACCTGGTCTAAGGAACTAAAAAATCCGGCTAACGACAGGGTGGAGACAAATAAAAGTAGCAACGACAAACCAATTTGTAGTGCCTTATACGCTAACTCAATTCGCTTCACGGGACGATCTCTACAGATCGCAATGCTTCCAACCACAATCGTCTTATCTCACTGGCTCCGCGCGCCGAAGGTTCGATCGGATTTGGCGCCCAATACCAACGTTCGTCGAGAGGGGCTGAGAGCCCATGGCCCAGAAAATGCTGATATACATCTGCAAATAGCGCGCTGTTTGTTTGCGCATTCGCTTTAATGTGCTCGTTCAAGCGATGAAGCCAAATCAAGCGATCCGCAAAGTCCGCCAAGCCTGGCAAGACACCGGATCCATCGGTAGGATCATAAACTGAGTTCAAAATATAAACAGCTCGCGGGAAAGTCTCGGACAACAGATCGATCACTCGATCGTAGAGCAAGCAGACATTGCCAAAATCTTTAGATAAGTCTCTTTCCGAGCGATTGATCAATTGCAAAATGTCGTTACCACCGAGAGTCAAAGTGACGATGATTGGCTCTTTTTGATACTCTTTCAGCAGGCTGAACACTTCAGATTCTAAAAAATCGAATGTAGTAGCACCGTCTTCAGCCAGACAAAAATATTGAATATCTGGATGTGTGGCTGCAAGATCGCAGCCCTCGAACTCGGGCCATAACTTTGCATTATTCTGAAACAACAAAGAAGCGGCGCCCACCGCTTTCGAGACGCCCGGATCGGTTTGACTCAATTCGTAAAACGGGTATTTATCGATGCTCATTGAGTCGCCGACACTTACATAAGCGGTTGGAACTTCCATTCGACCTGGCTCTCCACCTGCTGACGAGTCGGCGTATCTTAAGAGTTGCACCTTTACTTCATCGATTATAATAGCAACATTCGAGCAGACTGGTAACTGAACAGGACATCGCCCATGCCTGGAACTCCCGTCAGCCATTCGCCGGAAATTGATGAGATTCTTCGAGTAGCGCGGCTTCTGGCCGTAGCAGACGAGAGTGCCGCAGTCAGCCCCAAGCATCTCCTTTTGTCCCTGATCGCGTGCGACTTCCGCCGGTTGATGGCTGAATTGGACGCGAGCCTCGAGGCAGCAGTCAGAATCAAACAGCGCTACCAAGACGAAAACTTACAGGCATTGCAAGAAGCAGACCAGATACGCGCGCGCATCGAGGTTGCGGTCAGCGAATACTCCTACGAACAGAGTTACGATCTTCTGTCAAATCGCAACGAGTGCCTGGAGAGAGCAAATCTCCTTTCGGCACAAATCAGTAAAATTCAAGAGAAAGAAGCAGAACTGCTCAGAAGCCAGATCGCACTAATAGCTGACCGCCGATTCGAAGTCGCATATCTACTGCAATTCGCGGGGCTTTCCGGAGCAGCAGCTCGCTA
>CAJCHQ010000286.1 GCA_903970295.1 Bryobacterales bacterium | reverse complement strand
GATCACTTCCGAACCGTTGATGTCAGTGTCGGGGCTAGTGATCAGATATTCGTCCGATGTCACTTTGAATTTGAAAGAATCACCGGTAGTCAAATTGCCGGCACGAAGAATGCGCACGTGACCGCGTGCATCCATCAATTGAGTGGTCTGATTGTAGAGAATGGTGTCGGCTTCGAGCTTGGCGTCTTGTCCGCCGATCAAGGCGACCGCGTTACCGCTGCCCAAGAAAGTATTTTTATCCTGGTCGTATTCGGTGTCGTCGGCGATAATTTGCACGGTGCCCTTGAGCGTCGTGTCTTCTTCTTTGAGGTCGCCGTCGTCGTCTTCGATCGTGCCTTTCTCGATTCTGGCCATCGCCTCTTCACCGGGCGACATTTTCTTCTTCGGAGTGGTCGGCTTAATTACACCGCTGGCATCGTCATCAGCCACCGCTGCCGGTGCTGACTCCGCCTGTGGTGCAGTTGATGCAGCTGCGGCAGCGGAGGTTGCAGCTCCTGGAGCGGATGCCGCCGGAGTGGCGCTAGTGGCATTGTCTGAATCGGAGTCACCGGTAGGGTGAGATTGCGTTTTAGCGGAAGAAGCTGGTTGCGAGTCCAGCCTTGGCGTCATCGGGATCAGCAATGTGCCGGTCGGCAAATCCTCAGGTGTGGTTGCTGCTGCCGCCGGTTGATAACATATGATCTGACTTTGAACGAGCACTGTCAGGGCAAGAGTGGCAACGATTGATTTCTGGTAATGCTTCAAGATCCGCCCCGCATTTGAATTGGCGGTGCCGGATTTGTATTGAAATACCATTAGGATCCTCTTTCTATGTCGGCTCTAATCAATTCGCCTGGGACGCCATAAGGCTTTAAGAGTATGCCGATTTTCTCGATCTTTCCGAATTTCGCTGCGATTCACCAGGAATGTTTCTTGTCGAGCGACTGCTGGATGTCAACACCGGTCTAATACTATAAGAGAGAAGGTGTCACGGTCAAGGAAAGCTACTTAAGCCGTTGGCACTGTAACACCGATAATGTGTAAAAACTGTGACTCAAAGGTCATTACTATTGACGGCTTCCAATGAATTGTTTGTTATCTTTGATCATGTATCAACACGAGCGAACTGCGAGCTAAAACAATGAATCCCTTTGTTTTCCATTCACCGACCAAAGTCACCTTCGGTGAACACATGGCTGCTACCGTTGCCGACGTTGTCAAGGAATTCGGAGGCACGCGTCCCTTCGTAGTGACCGACGACTTTCTCTTTAAATCGAAAATTCTCGACCCTGTTTTTACGTCTCTGGCAGAGCTGACATCAGGCAAAACAGTTATTTTCAGTGATGTGCCTCCGGATTCTGAAGTGGCCACGGTCAATGCCGCCGCCGAAATGGCTCGACAAAATGGTTGTGATTGCGTCGTCGCCGTCGGTGGCGGCTCGGCCATGGATACAGCCAAGGTTGTGAACATTTGTCTTTCCATGGGTGGCGACCTCATGGAATATCAGGGTTTGAATAATTTGGCTATACGCTTGAAACCTTTAATCGCGATTCCGACAACAGCCGGCACTGGCTCTGAAGTTTCGATGGTGGCGATGGTCAAAGATGCAACCGAGCACAAAAAACTCTTGTTCGGCAGCCGCTTCTTGGCTCCTGATGCCGCTATACTCGATCCAACTCTGATTGTTTCACTGCCACCGAAATTGACGGCGGCAACTGGTCTAGATGCCGTCACGCACGGCATCGAATCATTCTCATCGTTGATCGCCAGTTCGGCTTTCACCGAGTCGCTTTGCTTGCAGTCCTTACAAATGCTTCTGGAATTTCTTCCTCGTGCCACTGCCCACGGTGACGATCTGGAAGCGCGTTCGGCCACTTTGGTCGCCAGTACCATGGCTGGCGTTGCCTTCACCAATTCGGGTGTGGGTATCGTGCATGCTCTGGCTCACGCCACCGGCGCTCGCTACGGCACTCATCACGGCGCTACTAATTCGGTGCTTCTACCTCATGGGATGTCTTTCAATCTGGACGCTATCGCCGCTCGCTATGCGACTATCGCTCGCTTCCTCAAACTGTCGGACAGTCGCAACGACACGCAGGCTGCCCAGGCGCTGATCAAAGCAATCGAGGGACTGTCAGCTAAAGTCGGCTTGCCTGCCCGATTGCGGGACCTCGGTGTACCCGAGTTCAGTAATGGTCAGCTCGATGAATTGGCTGATCTGGCTAGCACTGATCCGGCAATCATGTTCAATCCGAAAGATAGCTCTATTGCCGATATCATCGGCATATACCAAAAAGCATACTGAGCGAGCAGCCGCCGCCATTGCGGGCGTGCTGAGAGCGCCAAGGTGCTCAGGCGCTTGAGCGCGCGGCACTACAGGGAGCGCTGAGAAGCCTCTAACTGAGCCGTGTGGAAAATTGTTGAGGTATTTCTGCCATAATTGCGGTATTGCTTCCATCCAAGAGGAACACCCATGCCGGCGTATGCCAACACCGAAGAGCTACATAAAGTGATGGTCGAACTCTGGGATCGCATCAAGGCTGATAAAGCCATGTCGGAAGAATTGCTGCGCTCAAAATTGATCGTGCGCTTTCACTACCGCGAACCAAAAGGGACGATGACGATCGACAGCTCGGACGGCCAGGAAATGAAAATATATGCCGGCGATAACGATGCGAAACCGATCGTGGAGATGTCCATGACCGCTGATGTAGCGCATGATTTCTGGTTAGGTCAAGTCAGTGTGCCGATGGCCATCTTGACCGGCAAAATGGTAGCCAAAGGCCCAGTGAATAAAGCTCTTGCACTCCTGCCGACGATCAAGCCGGCGTTCCAAATTTACCCGGATGTCTACAAATCCAATGGCCGCGCCGTTTCAGCCTAATTGCGCCGCAGTTTACTGACGCTAATCCAGTCGCCATGCGGCTTAAATGCATTCCATCTATCGAAATTTCACCGATATCGGTGAATTTAGGCTGAAAAAATGGCCCGGCAAATCTCGGGCCAAAAAAAGCCGAAAGCCAGTCGCCATGCGGCTGGAGGGGTTTCTGGCGATGAAAACTCACCGATATCGGTAAGTTTAAGGTCAACAATTGCCCCTTGGATTTTCGCTGTGTTAGAAAAAAATCTGTCAGGAACACGACACTTCTTTACTTGACAACTAACAATTTACTTTCCTTTATTTAAGTAAATTGTTAGACTAGCTGCCCGGAACCCATCAGGTGAATCCATGGATATTGGCGGCCTTGTTGATTTGTTTCACGGTCTTTCTGCTGCCGTGATCAGTTTGATTATTGTAATTTCGATGATCGTTGCTTTTATCGTTTTCAGATATTTCGATTCCGACTTTATGGATCGAGGTTCATGGAACGATTAGTTTGTCAGCTGCGAACATGTATTCGCATATAGCAAACATATTCGTGATTTGCTCCACGGGAATTTCGTCTTTCAGCTTATAGAATTCGACACACAAGCCGCAGGCGAGCACTTCCACTCCGGCTGCTTTAAAGTCTTGCAAAACCTTCAACGAAGCTGAATCTTTGGCCAACATCTTTACGCCGGAGTTAGCCATGAGAATTGCCCGCGGCCTGTGACCGCCTTCTAACATCGTTTGCAAAAATAGACTGATTAATGTTTTGCTGAAAACCGGATCACCTTCACCAAAGCTGTCTTTGCCGAGGAAGACGACCGTGCCGACGGTTTGCGCATCAGCTGTAGGTGCTGATTTAACTGTGGCTGCTTCTGTATGCGCATGAGACATATTGGACTGTTGCGTATTCTTGACCGCATCTGCATCTACATCTACATCTACATCTTTGTCTCTTTCCATCGTGACTAAAAAGCAATCACCTTTTTTCTGGCTGTGCGACTTCATCTTCAACGACTTTGCCAAGCGTGTGAGATTGTTGACGTTGATGTCGTTTTCTACAAGCGCTTCTACTTTTTCGACATTACGATCGTCCAAAACTTTTTTCGTTCTCAACACGGGTTCCGGGCAGATCAATCCCCGCAAATCAAGCGACTTTTCCATTTTTCGATACCTCGACTGAGCCTGCAGTGCCTTTAACGAATCGACCGATGCAAGCAGCTTCTATTCCTTTCTCTTTCAGTTCCAGACACAGCTTTTCGGCTTCACCAGCAGCAACAGAAAGCAAGAGTCCACCGGCAGTTTGCGGGTCGAATAAAAGGTCCATCACGGCCAGATCCACATCATTTATATAGGTGATTATTTGCTCGTATGATTGCCGATTGCTGTAAGCACCAGCCGGTACAAAACCTTGTTCAGCTAGTCGCAATGCTTCCGGCAAAAACGGAACGCGCTCACTGTGTAAGATAGCTAGCAGATGACTGGCCTTGGCCATCTCATGCAAATGTCCGACCAGACCGAAGCCGGTGACATCAGTGGCTGCATTGATAGTAAAGCGCAAAGCGATCGAAAGACTCTTGTCATTCAAAGTTGTGAGACTGTCAAATAATTTTTTCTCGGCTTCTGCCGATACACTTTTTGCCTTGACGCCGAGCAAAGCCACACCTGTGCCGATCGCTTTGCAAAGGACGATGTCATCGCCGGCTTTGGCACCACAGTTGGTGAGCATACTTGAGGGGTTTACCATACCCATTACAGACAAACCATATATAGGCTCCGGACTCTGAATCGAATGTCCGCCGGCGATAATTGCGCCCGCAGCCGCTACCTGACTCGATCCGCCGCGCAATATTTCAGAAATTACGGCAGGCGGAAAGTCGCAAGTGGGGAAGCAAAGTATATTCAACGCCATCACTGGCTTGCCACCCATGGCATACACATCAGAGAGGGCATTGGTAGCCGCTATCTGTCCGTATAAAAATGGATCGTCGATCATCGGGGGGAAAAAATCGATCGTCTGAATAATTGCAAGGTCTTCTGTAATTTTGTAAACGGCGGCGTCTTCGAAATTTTCTAGACTGGTCAATAAATTGGGATCGAAACCAGCTGTCAGCCCCTGCAATGCCTGATGCAACTCTGCTGCGCTGAGCTTAGCCGCACAGCCACCCGCTTTGACATTCGCTGTCAATAACTTTGAAGAAATTTGCTGATCATTTTGCATAAGATTTCGGATCGGACGGTCTTTGCGAGTTCTTTGAATGCCGCATTCTGACACAGGTTACAAGAGGCGCATGGCAAGCGTTGAATTTATTCTGAAAGCGCGTCGGGAACTGATTCACGGAGCTTACGAAAACCCGCATGCCGTCCACGTCTTGATGTGACTCGTTTTCCGACATTCCAAGAAACCTTTTATATTAGTTTCGCTCTTCTCTTGTAGTTATGGGCGTTCTGGCTCTTTCAAAAACTCAGCCATGAGTGTAGATTGTATCTCTAGAGAACGACCTGCGGCCACGCTGGACGGAATTACTTGCGACCGTCTTTGGCCACTCTTTTGTAATCTTTTATTTCCTCCAACTCAGCCGAATATCAAAGGACCCCGCATGCCGAAGAAAGTACTAGTGGCCCTGCCGCCAGGATTGCTTGAGCAAATCGATTTCGTGGCTAACGTCGAGCACCGAACTCGTTCCGATTTGATACGGGAAGCCCTACGTCGCTATATCGAGACTTTCAAACGCACCCAGGCACCGCGCATGTCGGTCAGCTCTGTCGGATCGCAAAAAGTAGCTATTCTCACTGATTCCGAGTAAACGCTGCAGCTCATTTGCGCTTCTCTACGTGGATCTCCCATCACTGCTGTTGACTTGCCCTTCCGGCAAGTTTAGGATCACCCTCGGCAGGCTCGGAGTAGACGGAGTTCAGCAGCGCCATGAATGCACTACATGGACTACAGTGGGACAGAATCATCCTCACGGAACTCGCCTTCATCGCATTCGTGTTGTGGGGTTTGGGTTTCATCAAACTGCCTAAGTGGATGAGGCGCCGACAGTTGGCCAAAGGTTCGCCTTGGGGTTATTACCCTGACCAGATAGCGCGCCAGGACCTCTATTACAACGAAAACGACAAAGACTTCCTGCATGACACAGGAACGGGCTTCGGCGGTCTGGAAGGATTCGGCGAATACGGCGAGTTCTCCGGCTTCGGCGAGCTTGGTGAATTCGGCGGTGCCTTCTTCGGCAGCGCAGATGGCTCTGGCGGACACCACGGCGGCCATGGCGACGGCGGCGAATAAAGGCTCAAATCGCAGCTTCAAATCGCAGCTTCAAATCGCAGCAACAAGTGCCGACGGCTGCCAGCGGCTTATATGTCTTGTCATACAGCTATACTTAGCTCTTATCAGGGTTCTGCGTCCTCAATTTGCGAAATTTCGCCGTTTCCCATCCGTGTTTCATTCCCTGGTGTTAGGCTGAATGCAGCTTGGAGGCTTTTCGCTCCGTCTTGGACCCTCAGTTCATTCTCAATAGCGTTGCAGGCGTTTTTGCCATTGCTTTTGCTGGGCTCTATCTGTCCGGCAAAAACAAAAATTTGGCCACGAATGCTTTGCTCATACTGGGCACGATTTTCGTCGGCTTAACTCTAGGCAAATCAATTTTTGTCGAAAATAAATTGGCGAAGAATTCGTCCTCGCTCGATTCTGATCGCGCCGAGATGATGTTGCGCATCAATTCCAGTTGTGAGCGCGCCATGTCGAGCGTCATGCCCGTCGCCGCTCCGCTGCGCAAAAGCGCTCAGCCGGACGTCTACGGCGAAGCAGAAAAAGTATTGCGCAAAGCGGCTGATTTCGATAAGTCATCGACAAATATATGGTCGAAACTGGTCGTCACCGACTTCGAAAGCAAACACAAATCCCATGACGATCTCAATCACCTCGTTGAAATCAGCAAGGCTCAGAACAAAGCGATCGGACCGGCACTGGCTAAGATTTATGCTAAATCAGCGGGCGAGCGGATTACAGCTGATCAGGCGAAAGATATCGGCGCTGCTATAGAAAAAGAAATGCCCGCCGGCTGGTATCGTAATGCTTCACTGCTTGAACTTTATCGAGTCAGCGGGCAGACCGCCAAACTGACGCAACTAAATGCCGATCTCGACCAGAAAGCGGTCACTCTAGTGGCCAAATTGGTCGGTCTGGTGGCCTTTGGGGCAGTCGCCGTGCTGGTCGGCGTCATCGTAATTTTTTCGCAGCTTCTCTTTATCGCCCGCCGAATCACATCCCCAGCTGACAAAGTGCTGGTCGAGGCACCGGTCGATTATGGCTGGAAATCGATTTATGCAGTTTTCTTAGCCTGGCAGGTGACGCAATTGCTAATCGGCATGGCAGCTGGCACCGCGTTGAAATCGGGGAGCGCCGCCTCAGCCATGTTGAAGACGGCGGCTTCAGGCGAGAATGGGGTGCTCTTTACGGGTTGTCTGATGGCCGTGTTTTATTGCATCAGCAATGGACCAAGCCTTCTTTATGCCTGGTTATTTGCCATGCGCCCGCACGGTGTCAAATTTTTCGAAGGTCTTAAGTTGCGCCTGCAAGTCGGTCGCACTGGTTTGGGACAACTGATTTTGATCGGTTTGCTCACCTGGTTCGCAGCCATTCCTTTTGTGTTGATCACGGTTTTCGTAACCATGAAGATTGGCTCGCAAGGCTCTACTAATCCGGTCATTGGTCTGGTCATGGAAGCTGCTCGCTCGCCTAACATATTGGCCACTTCGATCTTTTATATGACCCTGGGAGGTCTGGCGCCGCTCTGTGAAGAAGCACTTTTTCGTGGTTTCCTCTATGGCAGTCTGCGGCGAAAACTGGCGGTCGTCCCCTCCATTTTGATCTCGGCATTTTTATTTGCCGCTTGTCACTTCGATGCCGGTGGATTCGGACCTTTATTCACTCTGGGCTGCATTTTTGCTTTTGTTTTTGAACGCACGAAAAGCATTGTCCCCTCGATGGTGGCGCACGGGCTCTGGAATAGTGGCACTTTCACCATCGTGCTCATTCTTTTTGGCAGCTAAAGCGGTCGCTCGTAAACAGTCAGTTTTTGCTACAGTGAAATGGGATGTCTCACTCTTAGCGGACTTTTCGCTTATGCCCAAAAGGCGCCATGACCAGCCAACCTAATCGTCATTCAATCAGGCTGGCGTCCAACCCTTACCAGCGCCGCACGGGGCTTGTGCCGATGGTTATCGGCATTAGTTTAGGTTGGGTTTTTGTCGGCTTGTGGTTCTGGGTGTCGATACTTGCCCTCTTTCACAGCTGGATCTGGGCGGCTCTGGTGGCGGGGTCCACCGTGGTTTTTGCCTTTTTTCTGGGGGCACTGACCTTTGGCCTGATTCGCGATGCCAATCGGGACTACCAGTTAGAAGTGAACGAAACCGAGGTGGTTTTGGTCGTCGTCGATCGATTGAAGCACAAACAATCGACGCAAATGGTCTTGCTAGACGATATCCAGTATGCCGAATACTATCCTTATTCAGATTCTGCGTCGGTCATTCTGCACGCCGCCTACTTCGAGATGGAGGTGCCTCTGTGGCCGCTCGGCGGTCATGGCCAGGATGTGATTGATTTTCTAGCTGGGCGCGGGGTGAGCATCATGAATGTGCAGTTCGACGACAAGGTGCCTGTTTGAGCCTCATTACATTTCGCAACCATCCAGGCGGCTAAAGCGACCGACACCGCGCTCATTGGCAGGCTCTTTTAAATGTGGAAATATGCAAAACATAGTAACCTTTATATCTGGAAGGCGGACGCTGTCGAGCTGCGTCCCCGAAAAGCTCGTGCAAGGCAGAACCAGGCACAGCTTGGCAACATAGAGGTATGGCATGGCGCAGGCATCGACTGCTCAGCAAGAAGCAATTGCTGAAAATCCGCTTCTCATGGGATTAGAAAAGGAAAGGCACCCTGAACCATTCACCATGGTTATTCTCGGCGCCCACGGTGATTTGACCAAGCGCAAATTGCTGCCCGCCCTTTATGCCCTCTATTTACAGCAGCTTTTACCCCAGGAATTTGCCATCCTTGGCACTTCCCGTACGAAAATGAGCGATGAGCAGTTTCGGGCTTTCATGAAAGAAGCCGTGCAGGAATACGCTTCCGACCTCAATTTCGCAGACGAGTCCTGGAATCGATTTGCCGAGAGTTTGCACTATTTGCCCGCCGACGCCACCAAGCTCGAGGGCCTCAACAGTATGAAAGATCGCCTGGAGCAATTGGCCAGAGAGCATGGCACCAGGGGCAACAATATTTTCTATTTGTCCACTGCCCCCAGTCTTTATGAGCCAATCATCAGAGGACTGGCTGAATGCGGTTTAGCCAAGCGGGCAAAAGCCAATTCCCAACCGTGGCCGCGCATAGTCATTGAAAAACCTTTCGGTTTCGATTTGCGTTCTTCCGAGCTTCTCGACGAGCAAATCCATGAAATATTCTCTGAACATCAAGTCTTCCGGATCGACCACTATCTGGGCAAAGAAACAGTACAAAACATCATGGTTTTGCGTTTTGCCAATGGTATCTTCGAGCCGCTCTGGAATCGCGAACACATCGATCATGTGCAGATCACCAATGCAGAAACTCTGGGCGTCGAGGACCGCGGCGCCTATTACGAAGAAGCGGGCGCCCTGAGAGATATGGTCCAGAACCACTTACTGCAATTAGTTTCGCTCGTCGGCATGGAGCCGCCTATTTCGCTCGCCGCAGAAGCCACGCGTGATGAAAAGGCTAAGGTATTGCGAGCTTTGCGACCAATTGATCCTAAACATATCGATGAAGTGGCAGTGCGTGGTCAATACGGCCCGGGTTTGATTCTCGGCAAGCAGGTTCCGGGCTACCGCCAGGAACAATCAGTGGGCGCCGATTCGACCACCGAAACTTTCGTTGCTCTCAAACTTTTTATCGACAACTGGCGCTGGGCTGGAGTGCCATTTTTCATTCGCTCCGGAAAGCGCTTGGCTAAGGGCATTACTGAAATCGCGGTTCATTTCAAGCGGGCGCCCTTCTCCTTGTTCAATCACGTTCAGGGAGCGGCTCAGGACAACGACGAGCCGCTCAGCCCGAATGTTTTGGTGATGCGCATTCAGCCAGACGAAGGCATATCATTAAAGTTCGCCACCAAACAACCTGGTCAGACGACCAAATTGCGCTGGTTGAATATGGATTTTCGTTATGGCACCGCATTTGGTGTGCGCAGCCCGACTGCCTACGAGCGTTTGATCCACGATTGTATCCTGGCAGACGCCACACTATTTTCCCGCACCGACCAAGTTGATGTGTCGTGGGCATTCATCCAGCCGTTGCTTGACGCCTGGGGCAAAGAGAAAGGAAAGCCAGCCACAGAAACTGCGGAATTTCCAAACTACGAAGCCGGCTCATGGGGCCCGGAAGCGAGCGATCGTCTGCTGCAAAAAACCGGTCACGCGTGGAGAAGGCTATGACAACTGCTGAACAAAAAGCAGCGCGACAAAAACAGTCGACTACCGCATTTCTTTCGGGCAAACTAGCGCATGTCGACATCGCCAGGATCGAACGCGAGTTGAAAGCGCTCTGGCAGCAGGTCGGCGAAAAAGAAGAGTTGACCGGGCAATCAGTGACCCGTGCCTGCGCCATGAATTTGGTCATGTATTGCGAAGACGATGACGCCGAAACGGCCGCTAGCAACCTTCTCGACGAAATCACGATTCATCATCCGTGCCGCGCCATTCTGGCCATTTGTCGACCGGTCAAAGCCAATCAGGAAGCCAATCTGGAAGCCTGGGTCTCGGCTCGTTGTCACATCACTGATGCCAAGAATCGCAAGCAAATCTGCTGCGAGCAAATTACAGTGCGCGCCGAAGGCACCGGTCAAGAGAGGCTGGCGTCGGTCGTTTTACCTCTTCTAGTCTCCGATCTGCCGGTCATTCTCTGGTGGCAAGCGGCAGGCATGAATCGCAAATTGCTCGCCCCATTCTTGCCGGCGGTAGACAAATTGGTTGTTGATTCATCTCTCGAACATGGGCATTTGAATCTTTTCAACGAGCTCAAGGATTTACGAGTGAACGCAGGAGATCTGGGCTGTCCGACTCGCTTCGGCGTCTCGGATCTTTCCTGGCGCCGCATCACCCCCTGGCGGGAAGCGCTCGCTATGGCTTTCGATCGGCAGGGTGGGGCACAGCCTCCGGCTGCATTGAAAGCAATCGAGCGCATTGAGGTTTCTTACGCCGACGATGCAAAACCAAGCAAGGAACAGGTGGTCATTCGTTCAGGCGTTTTGCATCAATCAGTGCTTTTGCTTGGTTGGTTAGCTGAGCGCATGGGCTGGATCGCCGACTCGCTTGTCAAAGGCGCAGATGCATCAGTCGCTGTGAAGTTCAATCAAGGAAAGGTGTCGGCTTGTTTTAAGCCGATTTCGAGAAGCGATTTGAGAGCGGGAAATATTTGCACGGTCGTCATACATATAGGCGCACCCTACGACACAGTGGTGCGGGCGGAACGTCAGTCAGGCAGTACGAGCATCGTAGTCACTTCAGAAGTCGGCGCAAATGAAAGTGTGCTGTCAAGTCAGTCTGGTGCTCAGTCGACGCAGCCTGGTGCTCAGTCGACGCAGCCTGGTGACTGCCAGCATTCGCGTCGGCTGCACTTCAAGATTACCGAGCGTTCGCAAAAAGATCTTATCGATGATGAACTTCAGGATATGTCGGCAGATCCTGTTTTCGAGCGAGCAATCGCGCATCTGCTCTCAATGTCCGAAATATTGCCACCCCATATTAGAACTTCAGGAGGTTAGCTCGATGGCAGCAAACGCTGGTCTTGCAAATTTAAAGGTGTCCGATGATGCCGCTCAGCTAGTAACCAAATTGGCTGAACGGATTTATGAGCTTTCGCAAGAAGCGATTGCCGAGAGGGGTGTATTCACCATTTCTCTGTCCGGCGGCAGCACGCCAAAGGTTCTTTACGAATATCTGGCCACCAAATACAAAGACAAATTGGCCTGGGATAAGATCAAATTTTTTCTCGGCGACGAGCGCTGTGTCAAACATGACGATCCAGACAGCAATTTCAGAATGATCGACCAGGCGATGTTCGCCCGAGTGCCAGTTCCGAGAACGAGTCAGTATCCAACTCAGGGGCAGGACAAGAATCCTGAAATCTGCGCCAAGAATTATCAAAAAACTTTGGCCCATGCTTTCAAAATCGAGCTCGGTGAGATACCGGTTTTCGATTTGATTTTGCTTGGTCTTGGTCCGGATGGTCATACTGCTTCGCTTTTTCCAGGCAGTGTCGCATTAGCCGAAACCAAGCAAACATTTGTCGCCAATTGGGTACAGAAGTTCAGCCGGCAAAGATTGACAATGACTTATCCGGTCTTGAACGCGGCTCGCAATGTTATTTTCCTGGTTTCAGGCAAAGGCAAAGCTGATATTCTGGCTTCTGTTTTGCAATCGCCAGACGCCGGCTATCCGGCTCAAAAAGTCAATCCGACTTCAGGCTCTCTCGAGTGGTATGTCGATAGACCTGCGGCCGAACAAGTAAGTGCAGTCCGTTCGAAGAACTGAGGAAGGGGAGGTTTCGTAAATGGCTAACAAAGCTCAAATCGGCTTAATCGGACTTGGCGTCATGGGTGAGAATCTGATCTTGAACATGGAGCGCAACGGCTATACGGTTGCCGTATACAACCGCACCACAGCTAAAGTCGATGAATTCATCGCCAATCGGGGCAAAGGCAAAAAGCTAATCGGTTGCGACGATACCAAGACTTTCATCGAAACGCTGGAGCGTCCGCGCAAAATTGTTTTGCTGGTCAAAGCCGGAGATGCGGTCGATCAGACAATCAATAGTTTCAAACAATATTTGGAAAAGGGCGACATCATCATAGATGGTGGCAATTCCCACTTCACCGATACGATGCGACGCGAGAACGAATTGGCTGCTGAAGGTCTTTATTTCATCGGCTCAGGCGTTTCCGGCGGTGAAGAGGGCGCCCTCTGGGGACCTTCGCTCATGCCCGGCGGCGACAAAAAAGCCTACGAAGAAATTCGCCCGATCTGGGAAGCAATTGCTGCCAAGGTCGATGATGGTCCGTGCGTCACATATCTGGGACCCAATGGTGCCGGACATTTCGTCAAAATGGTGCACAACGGCATCGAATATGGTGACATGCAATTGATTGCCGAAGTTTACGACGTGCTTCGGCGTGCTCTTGGCTTGACTGCCCCGCAGATAGCCGAAGTTTTCGAAGAATGGAACAAAGGTATTCTTGATTCTTACTTG
>CAJCHQ010000285.1 GCA_903970295.1 Bryobacterales bacterium | reverse complement strand
TGTTGGATGAAATTGGTTTAGCTCAGCGACTCGGTATCGAGACGTGCCAAAACCTTTTTGATCCGGAGCAACAAAATCTGCTGGATACAACTTCGCTTATTCGATTCCCAGTTTTCCACAACGGCAAAAATTATACAGGTTCAGGAAAACTTGAAAACATTCCGCACTTCGCCATATTTAAAGACATGCTTCTAGCGCAATTAGAGCAAACAGATTCGATAATTGTGCCCATGGGCAAAGTCGTTTCTACGCACCTGGAAGCGTTCTGCAATCAAGGCGCAGTGGATCGCAACCGCTGTTTGCTATGGTTTCCGCATGCCTCGGGAGCGAACGGTCACCGAAAGAAGGACTTCGAAAAACATTTGCCCACCTTCAGACAAACTGTGGCTAATTGGTCGCCCAGTTTCACATGATTGGAGCAAGTCTTTTCGTGCTCGCTTTGATAACGGACGACATCGCCGACCGCCTGCAGGTAGGTTGGTTCAAAGTTGAAATCAAGAGCGATCGATTAATGGTGAGCGTGCAGCATCATTCACCGGGAAACGCCTGCGCTTCGACCCGAACAAGTCAAAGACTCAATCCGGTTACGATACCGATCGCCGATTTTCTCATTCAATCTGTCCAATGTATATTTCGACGCGAGTCTTCAGAAGGAACCGCAGAAGCCAGCTAAATGAGAGCGGGCACCGTGCTTGAAGTTTTCAGCATGGTATCAGCCTGTGCTTCTATTAGTTCGTAGCAAGCTCACCACTGCGCATATTTTGCAGTGAGCCCTGCTATTGTGGTATCAGCGCCAATTTGATTTGGTAATCCACAGCTTGCGGGCGCTCTATAAATCAGCTAAAGCGAGGTACGACCATGACTAACGATGCGCACGGCGATGAGCCGGCTAGAACAAATTTGGAACAGTCCGGAAAGGCATTCGGGCCGATCGATAGAGCTTTATGGTGCTTGAACGGCTTGAGCAGTTTCGTCGCCTTGGAAAAATTGGAAGGACTCGGCAGCCACCAATCGCACACTTTCCATGAGTTGCCTGTTCAGCGGGTATTTGGATTGATCTCGGCGTGGAAACCGGAACTGTCGGCAACTCAAAACGATAAGAATACTGCGCGCCTGCTAATTGATCTCAAGGCAAATGGCTTGAGGTCCGTGCAGCTTCTCGGTCACTTGAATGAGGAGTCGGACGCGGCGTCGGCTAGCGCTTTCTATTTTAATTACGGTTATCCTGATTTCGAAAGATACAAGACATTGCTGCTGTCGCTCTGCAAGAAGTATGATCAGCCGGGCATCGCGGCTTATGAATCTAGTCAGATCCGAATTTTCGACGCAACTACCGGGCGTGTGGAAAAAGTATTCAACTTATCGACGGTGAAGCCCAATCACTTAAGAAAAGTGTGGGGTGACATGGTCAAGCAAAAATTTGTTTGGCTCGAAAGTGGTTATCTCGATGGGGTCCACTCCAGATATGCGGTGCAGTGTACAGTGTTAAGGACCGACGTCATTGTCTCTCTCTGATGCACTCCGCAGCTCATGCCTAATCGACACAATGAATTCGAACTTTCGGAAGCCGAGTACGCACTCGCACCTCATTCAGAGAGATGATCGCTTAACCCAGCGCTCCGTCGCCCAAGGATCTTTTTCTGAACCACATCCAATCCTTGTACATCGACAATAACTGAATTCTTTTGTTCAGTAACTCTGCTGGAAATTCCAGTTCCCTTAACGACAGTTTGTGGCAACGGCCTCACAACCTCGTTTTGAATTGCCAGTACAAGCTTGCTGCATTTACTGTCCATGACCGTTTTGGTTTTCCACGCGGTAGCCGCGCACTGCTTAGACTGAGTCCGCCGCATTCATGCCGATTCTTCCTGGGACCGACTTAAGCGCGACACGTGTCCAGGAGAATATCCTGGCACCAGAATGCGCTCTTCAGTATTTATCGTGAGCGTGCAATCTGACTGCACGTATTTTGCAATGAGGCATTCTAGATTGGATACAAGACCGCGCAGAATTGACGAGCTATTTCGATTGCTCTGGTTGCGCGTGCTCAAATTTGATTTCACGCTTTGGCGAGGCACCAGCGATATGCCAGCACGTTGGCTCAACCACAAAAGAGGCTGTACCGGAAAGATTTGGTACAAAGAGGCGCGGTACGCGCGCATCCATGTCGACCGTCTTTATGGCTTGGGGAAGCCGTCTCAAGCCTACCTCTGTCGATACTGCGATGGATACCATGTCACGAGTTCGGTGCTAAGAATCGGCATGACGTGTCCAGCATTTTGCAAGTTTGAAAAGCCGCGCAAGACTCACATATTTAGGGTGGCGAGATTCACTGACGTCAGGGTTGCAGCCTGCATTTATTGTGGCATCAGAGTGGATAATTTTGTGATTCTGAATCCGGTGACGAAACGAATGCTGAGTGAATTGCCTCTGCAAAATGAAGCATTCAAATGCTCCTTCGTAAATCAACTAACGAAACAATCAGATGAAAACATCTGGGCGCTTTCGATGCCGCAAAAAGCGTTGGTTGATCATTTGCTCAATCCGCCCATGGATTATTGAAAGCGAATCTAAAGGTTTCGATCTCGTTTGAGCAATGTCGATAAATGAACGGTCTTGCTCGGGCGCTTTGGCGATGTATTCGGCGCTTTCAGATTTTCGGGAAAGCGCGCTTGCCCTGAGCGGTAATTTTCGATAGCTACTTTAAACCGATCGGCGGCAGGTGCTCGGTCCAGTTTGGTAGCGAGCTCTAATCCATACTCAAGATATTTTATGGCGCGAGTTCGATCGCCGAGATAAAACCAGGAAAACGCCAATCCTTCGAGCGCGTCAAACTCAATGCGCGGGAAACGAATTCGTCGGGCTATCTCGATAATTATCTCGAATAATTCGCCACCGATTGCGTATTCTCCGATGTGATTCAAAGCTCTTCCTGCCTCGATCACGCCGTGCCAGAACAAGAAGTCTGCATGCGGCGGTCGATTTTCGATCAAGAACGTGGCTTCATCGAATAGCCAATGCACATCGGTTGATTCGCCGGCAAAGCATTCGCAGCAAACTCGTTTCAATTCGCCCAGCCGGATTTCGATGTCGGAATTGTTCGCCATAAGGAGAGTTCGCCTTTCACGACTAAGCGGTCTTGCACTGCTCATTCCATTCTATTCATGTTTTGATTACTTCGCCGTTCTGCACAGACATTCTTAAGAACATTGCAGTGGAGAAGTAGTACCTTTCACCGGGACACGCCAGCGCTTTGGCATGAATAGGGAAATATTCAGTCTCTTTACGAGATTTCGGCTCTTTCCTCAATCATCGAATGCGATATGAGCCGGCTCCAGCAATGTGAATTTTTGACGCTCGTTAGTCCACTGCATGTATTCTGCAGTTTGCCCTGCTATGTTTGTATCAGCGCCGATTTGAGATTCTCTCAGCTTGCGGGCGCTTTATAAATCAGCTAAAGCGAGGCACGACAATGACAAACGATTCGCACGGCGATGAGCCGGTTAGAACAAACTTGGAACAGTCCGGAAAATCGACCGGACCAATCGACAGAACTTTATGGTGCTTGAATGGTTTGAGCAGTTTCGTCGCCTTCGAAAAATTGGAAGGACTGAGCAGCCACCAATCATACATCTTCCATCAGCTGGCAATCCATAATGTATTTGGATTGATCTCTGCCTGGAAGCCGGAGCTGTCGGCAAATCAAAATGACAAAAATACTGCCAGTCTGCTCATTGACCTCAAGGCAGATGGCTTGAATTCCGTGCAGCTTCTCGGTCACTTAAATCAGGAGCCGGACGCGGCGCCGGCTCGCGCTTTCTATTTTAATTACGGTTATCCTGATTTCGAAAGATATAAGGCATTGCTGCTTTCGCTCTGCAACAAGTACGATCAGCCAGCCATCGCCGCTTACGAATCGAACCAGATCCGAATTTTCGATGCTGGCGGACGAGTCGAGAAAGTATTCAATCTCTCGACCATGAAGCCGACTCACCTGAGGAAGATTTGGAGTGACATGGTCGAACAAAAATTTGTTTGGCTCGAAAGTGGTTATCTGACCGGGGCTCCGATCTGGGCTTGCGGACCGATGTATGACAGCGCCGGGCTGACATCGGATCTTCCGCTTAGGTTCGCTGAGCAGGGGTTCGTGACGCGGTACAGACCGCTGCGTGAAAGGGAAGAAGTTGAGCATTCAAAACTGGCCAAGATCCGAGTGGACTCTGAAATTCTTGCAGCGCGCATTCTCAAGGCAAGGCAACGTGGTGACGTGGTGTCTGAGCAGAAGAGCTATGACGCATTGACGCATTTCTGCAGCTTGCACAAGTTGGATCAGGGCGAAGTGATGAAGGTGGCGATAGAACAGAAAGCGTCTGGGCTTGTCGTCAATCTGCTTCGCACGCAGCGCAGTGGCACGCCGGAGCGGGTTCGGGTTTGCTATGAGAGGCTGGAGAGTTTCTGCATCGATCAGAAGCTGAATGTGGAGGAGGTGATCGCAACGAATAGAGCGCGGCTGAGTGAAATCTGGGGGCCGGGCTAGTTCTCTTTTGCTTTCTCCAGCAACGGTGCGTAAATGTAGAAAACCTTGTTAACCAGGTCAGAATTATTTACGCCCAGCGCCATTTTTTCACGATGCAACTCAAGAAGTTGTGATTCAAGCATTTTGATCTTATCTAATTATTTATCGCGAGCGTCGAATCCATGTCCCGGAAGAGCTGATCGGTGATGTCAAGGATTTATGGAAGTCGAAATGACAAGTACTATTTGAGGAGGCTGCAAGGAGGTCTGCATGGAACGCAAGGGTCGGCTCGCAAAATTAGAATCACTTGTCGCACACAACAAGGGCCTCGACTCAGATCGCCTTCAGGCACTGGTGTTCTTGTTGCAGGCACGTGGAGAACATTACGACTACGCCTTTGACGTTCATCATCTCCGAGTTTTCAGTCTTGCGTTAGAATCAGATCTCGAATTTCTTTCCAGTCAAGGCATCTCTAATCAAGTTACAACATCGGGAATCTCTGACTAGCAGGGTGTTGAAAATCACCATTTGTGGTGGCTCTATTCTTGGCAGCTACCTTTGGAAAGATACATAGTCTGTCAGTTTAATTTGGTTTTTAGTCGAAACGGCATTGCACCGTTATCGGCTCTCACATCACATTCGC
>CAJCHQ010000284.1 GCA_903970295.1 Bryobacterales bacterium | reverse complement strand
GCTGTTCAAGGTGAGCGTGGCCGAATTGGAATTATTGCCCGAGACTTGCTGCTGCAGGGCGACAAATTCGGCTGCGGTGAGCATGCTCCCGGCTTGCACGCTCAGAACTTTGCCGCCTACGGTGATAAGAACAGCACTCTTGCCGCCGAGAACGTCACTGCCGACTTGTATTGTCTTGGCACTGGAGGTAAGGTTGAGTGACACTCCCTGACTGAGCGCCACAGCTTTGCCAGAAGCAGAAATTTGAGTGGTTTGCGTGTGAGCTGACGCTGATGAAGAATTACTGGTCGTCACCACTTGCGCAGAATTAACGAGGCGACCTGTTACCGGATCGACGACCCGACTGCTTTGAATGCTGGTTGAGCCAGCAGCCACGTTGCTTGCATTCGTAGTCGTTTGACTGGGATGCGCGACATGCCCCTGAGTATTGGTGATAGTCACATTCGTCTGATGCGCGTGCGAGGTGGTAGGCGCCGGCGGCGTCGTCACCGGCGCGACCATGTGCGCAGTAGCGGCTAACGGTCCGCTCCAGGGAAGCACAGCGCAAGACGCTGTGTAAGCCATCATGCGGCGCAACCAGACAGCACGCTTATTGATCATGAATTCAATCCTCAGGCGCAAACAAAGGCAAAGCTCCAAAGGCAGCTTTGCCAATGTCTTGATTTGGAGATATGGGGACACCTAAATGCCGCAACATGTGCAAGCGAATGCATCGCATTTGCAAGCCATTGCAGATGAGTAAAAAATACAGGACGCTGGAATTTTAGTCCAGCGTTTTTCCACGAGTAATTTGTGCTGACAAATGAGACAAGACAAAACCCTTGCTCTGTTATCGGGAAAATCCGCAAATGATCAAGAAAAAATTTTACATTCTAAATATGTTTTCCAACGAACATTTTTGCCTTCGCCAGGACACCCGCAAAACGATCTGATGCAGAAGAGTTAATCCGCCCAGCAAGCATTGCATAAACTCACCTTAAGCATTTTGCAGTTGATGCAAAAGCAATTCCAAGCGCGGGCGCATTTGAGCATCAATCGAATAAAGCCGATGAAAAGCCTCTTTACCAGCTTGCTTAAGTTGCACTAGCTTCGCTCGATCGGTTACGAAAGAGTCAATTTGTTGCGCTATTTCAGTGGGAGAATGACCGATTAAGATGATTTCTTTGCCGTTCTCGAGGTAATGATTTTGCCACAGACAATCGCTGGCAAATACAGCAACTCCTTGCAAACCAGCATGCACAGCGGCGCCGGTCGGAAAGCCGTCGAATTTGCCAGGATTGGGCAGACCGGCTCGATTCGGTGACACTAAAATATCCATGTCCGCTAGGAATCTCAGAAGCTCCGCAGTCGACATGCGCTCGTAGAACCTGAAAGATGCAGCGATGTCTTCCACGTCAATGTCATCTGGTCCAAATCCACCGACTACATGGAAACGTACAGCACGACCGGTCTGCAACAAGCGTCTGGCAGTTTCTACAAAAACGTCATAGCCTTTATCGGAGCCACCACTCATGTATTTGTAAGCAACAAAACAAATGTCCGTTTCTTCCTTTCCACGCGGTGCCTGCAAACGGATGTTGCTTAAGAATTCTTCCGGTACCACTACACCTGGTATCAAGACGATTTGGTCCGGCTGGCAGTAATTTCCATTGATTAGGTAATCGCGAGTAAAGGGCTGAGTCACAATAACCTTGCGAAAGCCCGGCAAAGACATGGTTTCACGCAATGTCTCATTGGTCTTTGCCTGAAATGGATCGAAAGTACCGCCGGGGTACAAGGTGAACACAAAAGGACGATTGTTTCGCATTAATTCCGGTCTGAAGCTGCGCGCATTACCGAGAAAAACAAAGTAAAACAGATCGGCATCCGGCAGATGTGCTGTTGCCGGGTAAGGCAAAACTCGGCCAACCAGTGCTTGATTACTGCTTTCGAATTCGGCAATGACCTCGTTGATGGAGCGGGTCTCGCCGAGCAGCTTCAAACAACCGCCACTCGAATACAGAGTCAAGGTTTCTATGCGCTCAAGATAATACGAAAACTCCGTAAATCTGAAAGCAGACAAAGGCAGCGGAAATATATCGTCGAAGATAACCAGTTTTGACATTTTGCGAGACTTTAGCAATCAGTGCAGATGACCATTTGAGCCTATTTTGACAGTTTGTTGCTGATGCTACGTCCATCCAGGAAGCTCGCTCTAAACCGGCGAATCGGGGCCGTCATTAACCACGAACCTGATCTCAGAACTTTGACATGCTCTTCTTTCAATTGGTTTAGTTCGGCATAGAGTTCGTCAACTTGGGCTTGCAAACGCTTGGTTTCTTTTCCATATTCGATCTCGCATTCAGCTTGCGCAGCCGCTTTCGCTTTTCGACGAGCCTGCTCGATTTTCTGGTGTGCTTCTTTTAACGCTTCGTTTTTCCACAAATTCAAAGCATGAATATGACCGGCCATTTCGAAAGTCAGTCTTACATACGACTCGAAAATATAATCACTGCTCCAACCTTCAATTTCTCTGGCCGCACGCAAACCCTCATCGGCAGTGATCTTCAGACGCAACCAATGGTCTTGGATGCCTTTGACCATATGAATGTGACTGATCGATCCTTTACCGCTCCAATATTCGCTATCGAAATCTTCTTTCTCGAAGTTGATTTCTTCTTTTTG
>CAJCHQ010000283.1 GCA_903970295.1 Bryobacterales bacterium | reverse complement strand
AGCTGAAGTATCTGAGTCGTCACCGGACAAATGCCACGCGGTAACAAAGTTTGCAAATGCGCTGGCATAATCACCGCCGTAAAAATATGCATCTCCTGCACCGAAAAAATAGGCCGGATTATTTGGCTCGCGCTGGCAGAGAATCTCATAGAGTTCGTGGGCGAGTTTGCGATCACCCTTTTTAAAGAAGCTATCAGCTTCTTTTTGGATAGTTTCGTTAGATGCTTTCTTCAGTCGATTGAGGGTCGCCTCATCGGCGGCGGTCAGTTTGTGCGTTTCAGTGGCTCCCAAGTTGAAGGTCTTGGGTGCTCCATCCAGACTTCTTGTGTCTGTGAATGAATTGTCTTTAGCAGAAGATATTGATGGTGTCTCTCGTTGCAGTCGAACATCTTTGTTGTTCAGTCCTTGCGTTGCTGAGCTTTTTTCATGTGCTTCTTGTTCTTGCGCTTGAAGCGGCAAGGGAGCCAGAAAAATCGCAGCAATCAGGAGAGCTAGGAAGGGTCGATACACTTGGAAGACCTGGAAACCGGCCGCAATGATAACCTTGCAGTGATGAATTTGAAACCATCACTAAGATTCTACAACCTTCCATTGGCAAAGCGTTCACTAACAATCTGCCAGGTCCCCGAAGGGCTTCTCCGCAAGTTCAAAAAAACGGTCATGATAGCCGTCCCAAGCGCTCCAGTAAACTTGAGTTGAGCCGAGTCGTTAGTCACTTGCTGTATAAGCGGCTCGCTATAGGCGGTACGAGAATTTAGACCTCCCGCCGGGTGATGGTACGCGTTACTTACATATTGTGTATAAGACGCTTTCGTGTAAGGAGTTCCCAGCACGTCGATTCTGGCGTCGTTTGCGTATAGGTTCATGATCTGGGTGTTATTGGCGAGGTCGAGCGATTTGTATTGCTGAAAGAGCTGTCTCACGGCTGTTTGTGAATCTGTGTTGCCGACCGCGCTCTGTCTGGTCTGACTTGGTATGCGGCTACCATAACTGATTGACGGGCTTTGCGCACCATACGACGATATTGTGCCGACATGCGATGAGTTGGTGTGACTGTGCTGCATCTGGCTTTGCATGCGAGCTCGATCAGCTTCGATCTTGCGGCGTGTTTCATCCATAGACCAACGAGTGCGCTGTTGATCGTATTTAATTTTCGAATCAAGGTCGTCTGACAGGGCGGACTGCACAAGGCAAGGATTCAATAGGCATGCCACAACAATCGCGACCGAATATCTTTGTCGCATTTGTCTCCTCCAGCGAATTTAGGAATGACTTGGTCCCTGCCCAATCGTTTTGTTGTTATTCCCCAAATGCTGAGTAAAAATCTCTGCTGCTACAAGGTTAATCATAAAAATCGTTCCGGATCGGTCTAAATCGCCATGGTCTTATGGACCGCTCAAAAAACTTTCCCATTTTCAGCGAGGCCG
Organism: Bryobacterales bacterium; assembly: GCA_903970295.1. Next base: position 78 of record CAJCHQ010000283.1, on the reverse strand, counting down.
TAGTGTGTGCGGTTGTCATAACGATGCGGCGGTGCCGGCAGCACTTTAATGCTCATCATCGTGTTGCATAGTGGCTGA
>CAJCHQ010000282.1 GCA_903970295.1 Bryobacterales bacterium | reverse complement strand
GCCTGGAATACAGCCGTCTGGCAAGCGACAGCTGTGGCTGGACCGGTATTAGGTGGCTTTCTCTATCTGCAAATGGGTGCCACCAACACCTACGCTTTTTGCACCGTCCTGGCTATTGGCTCGTTTCTCTGTTTTTATTTTCTGCAGTCGAAAACCACTGCTGGGCGGGGTAACAAGCCGGCCGCCTGGGAAAATATCAAAGAGGGTTTGCGATTCGTTTTTTCCAATCAAATTATTCTGGCTGCGATGGCTCTCGATCTTTTTGCAGTTTTGTTCGGCGGAGCCGTCGCCTTATTGCCTATTTTCGCCGCCCAGGTATTTGATGAAGGTCCCCAGGCCCTGGGCATCTTGCGCGCAGCACCTTCAGTAGGAGCGCTTCTCACTGCCGGCATTCTCACCCATCGACCGATCGGCAAACATGCCGGTAAGATTTTCATGGCTGCCGCTGCTGGCTTTGGTCTGTGCATGATCGCTTTTGGCCTGTCGGTCAACTTCTACCTCTCAGTCGCACTCTTAGCCGTGTCCGGAATGCTGGACGGAGTAAGCGTCTGGGTCCGATCGACCATCTATCAATTGTGCACACCGGACGATATGAAAGGGCGAGTTTCGGCAGTCAATAATATCTTCATCGGCTCGTCCAACGAGATAGGCGAATTTGAATCTGGAGTGGCAGCTAAAATAATGGGACTTACTGCTTCGGTAGTTTTCGGTGGCTGCATGACTGTTCTGGTCGTGCTTTACACAATGTTTAAAGCACCGAAGCTAAGAAAATTAGACATGCAAACTCTCTATAACTAAGACCACTAGTCTTACTTCTTTTCGATTTCCATTTTCGCAATCGCATCCAAATGCACTTCATCAGGACCATCAGCCAGCCTGAGAGCGCGTTGCAAAGCAAATGCGTGGGCCAGAAAAAAGTCCTGGGACAGACCGGCACCCCCATGCACTTGAATCGCGCGGTCGATCACTTTTAAAGCGACGTTGGGCGCCACGACTTTGATCATGGCAATTTCCGCCCTGGCATTTTTATTGCCGACCGTATCCATCATATGGGCCGCCCGCAGCGTGAGCAGCCGGGCTTGATCGATCTCGATTCTCGATTGAGCGATCTGTTGGCGAATCACTCCTTTCTCTATCAAAAGACCAGCGAAGGCGGAGCGTGACTTGGCTCGCTCGATCATCGCGCCCAGAGCGCGTTCGGCCACGCCGATCGAGCGCATACAATGATGAATGCGACCAGGGCCCAGTCGTCCCTGAGCGATCTCGAAGCCACGCCCTTCGCCCAGAAGCATGCTTGTCAAGGGCACGCGAACGTTCTCGAATAATACTTCGGCGTGTCCATGCGGGGCATCGTCATAACCGAATACAGTCAGCGGACGCACAACTTTGATGCCAGGTGTTTCCATAGGCACGAGCACCATAGACTGTTGACGATAGCTGACAGCTTCTGGGTCAGTCTTACCCATGAGAATGACCAGTCGGCACCTTTCATCGCAAGCACCACTAGTCCACCACTTACGTCCATTGATCACGTAACCGTCGCCCTCGCGCCGAATCGAGCACTCGATATTAGTGGCATCACTGGAGGCTACAGCCGGTTCGGTCATGGCAAAACAGGACCTGATTTCCCCGGCAAGCAGTGGCAGCAGCCAGAGCCGCTTCTGCTCCTCGGTGCCGTAGCGCTCGAGAACTTCCATATTGCCGGTATCAGGAGCAGAACAATTGAAGACCTCAGGCGCCAGAAGCGATCGTCCCATGATTTCACACAGAGGAGCGTATTCCAAATTGGTCAAACCGGCACCATATTCGCTACCAGGCAAAAATAGATTCCAGAGTTTCTCTTTTCGAGCCTGCGCTTTCAATTCTTCCAAGATAGGCGGCGTCGCCCAGCGCGATCCGCCCTGATTTTGGCTGTGGAACACTACCTCGTTCGGATAAATATGCAGCTCCATGAAAGCCAGCAATTGCTCGCGAATGCTTTGAGCTTTGGCTGATAGTTCAAACAAGAGACGCTTTCTCCTTGGTCGGAAGGCTGAGAATCTGGCTCCTAGTTTTGCACAATTTCACGCTTGCAAGGGAAGAGGAGCGCTCGCTGTGACTCGCTCACGGCATTGAAAGCAGCGTCATGACGAGCTTGATTGTTGGTGATTGCGATAATTTGAAAACCCAGAGGCAATAGCTCCAAAAGAAAAGCTAAATTGTTCGGACGCAAAGGTTCATCTTTGATCCCAAACGGTTGATTGAGAATGAGTGGAAACATCGAGTTCAAACCCAGAGTCTTGATCACGATGCTGCGCGCGAACCAACGCACTTGTTCCACAGTCTTCAATGAAAATGGCTTACCAATCATTTGTCGGGCCGGATCCTGTTCCGCTTCATCGACCGCTTCATGATCAAATTTATCCAATTCGATGCCCATATCCATGAGCATATCTTCCACGATGCTGTTCAATTTATTTAGCCAGACTTCGTTGGGAGCGGCTCCATATATTCGTTCCTTGGCGTGCTCGAGGGCGTTCTTGACCCGGCGCACGATATTCAACTCGGTTTGAGTCGTGTGCAATTGTTTAAGCATAGCCTGATAACTGACATCATCGGTGGCGGCAGACCGGACACGGGCCGTCAACAGATCGCGCTCTTTCCTCAAATCGTCGAGGTAGGCTTTAGGATTGGCAGGAGTCGTACTGGTTGCAGGACTGGAAAGGCCAGGTGCCGGAGTAATCGGTGGACCCAATGCGCCGATTTTCGCGAACATTGCCGTCAGCTGCTGGATGCGCTTCCATTTTTCCCGGCGTTGCTTCTCAAGACGCTCTATCTGCGGTGGCAACTCGTCCGGCACAAAGCCCGATGACATATCAGTCTCCAATCGCTTCAATTCTGTGCTGAGCGATTGCCAGAGATGATACGCCGCCAATTTAGAATAATATTCGCGATACCCTGTCTCAATATCATGCAAGTGTTCGAGCTTGGCTTTGACGAATAAATCTTGCAACTGTTTATCTGCGTCTTTCAATTCGGTTCCCAAAAATTCGAGCTGTTGCCTGGCCTGGTTGATCGTGGCAATACTGGCGGTCAATGTGCGAGAGTCGGCGATATAGCGATTAATATCCTCGCTCAATTCGTTCACCGTGCGAGGTTCGATTTCAACTGTTCGGCCGGCTCGTTCGAAATAAGGGGTTAGACTGGAAATTAGTGTATCGATTGTGCTGTTGCAGGCGATCAACACCTGGTCGAGTGAATCGAGATCTTTGAGCACACTGCCTCTGGTATTGAAATCCTGCAGCTTGGCAAGAAATTCGCTACCATTCGTCATACCCACTTTATGAGCCAGATTTTGTAAGCGCGTTTCCAAACCGGTAACTTTCGCTTTTAACTCTTCCCCGAGCTTTTGCTGTTTCTCGGCATTATTTTGATTGGCGGTATATTCTTTCATTCGCCACATCTCGGGACGAAATGCGTGCAGCGAAAAATAGCCGGCCGCTCCTATTGCTGCTGCCAGAGCGACACCGGTTGTAATTATTATCCACAGAGCCAGATGCTGAAAGATGGAAAAAACCAAGCCACCCAGCAAAACTAAAACCAAAACCGAGAAAACGCCCAACTTATTTCGACTTGACCGAGCCACTGTCTGGCGTTGCTCGTTAATTTCACTGAGTGCCATTTTGTCGTGTCTGGCGGCGCGCTCACATTCTTTTTCCTGATCCTTCAAAGCAGCCAAGACGGCATTGAAAGTCCTGGCATCTTCATAGTCTTTGGGCTCGAGAGCGGCAAACGAGCGGCGCATCTCCTCCAACTCTTCGAGATCGATGTTCTGAGCGTTGATCTTTTCCAACTCATCGCGTCTTCTCGTGTACACGCCACCAACTTCTTCGTTGGCCTTCTGAAATTGCTTGGCCAGTAGAGTGAGGGCGGCGGCATCATCAGCGGTGAACGTTTCTAATCCGACAAATTGCGACTTGATCTTGCGTTCTTGCTCTTCGAAGTCGCGAATCTTGGGACCATTTTCGGACAAAAGCGCTTCGTAATCAGCAGTTCGTGATTGTCGTCTGGTCCACAGCTCCTCAATCGGGCTTTGCAATTCCAGGGGAAAACCCTTGAGCGAACCGACCCGGGTCAACTCAGCCCGCAACTCCTGCACGCGGAGAAGAGTTTCCTGGGCCTTGATCAAACGCAAATCGATATCGGCAGCTTCACTAGCCAGATCGAAATATTCGGCAGTGCGCTTGAGTTCGTCTTGATCGCCCTGCACGCCCAACACTCCGGACTTATCGACAGAGCGACCGGCCTTTTTTCTTTCCAATTCCAGCTTACGCACTTTATCTGAAAGTTCGTAGTAATAACCTTCCAGATCGCGCACCACTACTGCCCCGCGCTCTTTGCGACCCGAGTGAGGAAAATTAGCAAGAGCTTCTTCCAGAGCCATTACAGCCGCTTTGGGATCGAGCGGATAAGGTCCCGAACCCAGACTTTCTGTCAATACTCGCAAAAGATCGGGTAGGCTGCCGACTTGGTTTTCCATCAATTCGCTCGTGCTGACAAAGCAAAGTTTGCGAAAAACTTCACGACTCATTCCGGTCAAGCGCATGCCGCTCTCATCTTCACCGTGGGCAGTCAAAAAATCAGAGGTGATGTCGTCCATCTCGCCACTCATATCGATGATCTGCACTGCTTCGTCTTTGAACTCACGGATTATCTTCACCGCTCGCTCGCCGACAATCAAGTCGAGCCCCGCAATGTAGGGCAAGTTGGCTCCGGCTGGTGGGCCAAAGCGTTCTTTATCCGAAATTTCGCCGGCCGTCGTTTTAATTAGATGGGGAAAATTGAAAATTGTCGCCCAGATTGCACCAGATATGGTGTCACCACCCTGAGCCTTCATTTCCAGGACGAGATTGAGTTTGTCCTTTGCGAATTCGATTTTTTCTCCGGAAAGTCTGCCAAATCCGGCGAAATCGATGCGACTTATCCACATGCTCGGCAACTATCCCTTTGCAATGAACTTGTTCTTGCCATATTTTGCCTGATTTCGATGGCAGCCTCTCTTTTCTCGTCAGACATTTATTTTAACCAACAACCGCCTATAATTCGTTTTCGAAGATGGCGGCGATTCCTTGTCCAACGCCAATACACATTGTCGCCAGTCCATGTTTCACATGGCGACGCTTCATCTCATGAACCAGAGTCGTCAATATACGCGCACCGCTCATGCCTAGAGGATGCCCAAGAGCAATGCCGCCACCATTGACATTCAATTTCACGGCTTCAATTTCCAGCTCTTGAGCACAGGCCAAAACCTGGGTCGCAAACGCCTCATTCAACTCCACCAGGTCGAGGTCTTTGATCGTCAGTTTAGCTCGCGAAAGCGCCTTGCGTGTAGAAGGCACTGGACCTATGCCCATATATGCGGGATCGACTCCGGCCACAGCCGAGGATATATATTTGGCTAACGGTTTGTAGCCAAGCGCTCGGGCCTTAGCTCCTGACATTATCAACAGCGCCGCCGCTCCATCATTGATGCCCGCACTGTTACCGGCAGTGACCGAGCCACCATCGCGAAACGCTGGCTGCAATTTTTCGAGGTCGGCGAGTGTCGTCTCAGGGCGTGGATGCTCGTCCACTGCGAAGAATTTCGGTTCTTTCTCACCCTTTTTCAAAGGCAGTGGCACCGGCACGATTTCGTCTTTAAAAAAATCAGACTGCCGGGCCTCTTTGTAACGATGTTGACTGGCGAGAGCATATTGATCTTGAGCACTGCGACTAATATTGTATTTTCCAGCCACGTTCTCGGCAGTTTCACCCATCGAGTAGGGATGATAGAGCGCCGCCAATTTCTTGTTGATAAAGCGCCAACCCAGCGTAGTGTCGATTAACTGCTGATCGCCTCTGGCAAATTCAGCCGGCGATTTGGCCATGACGAATGGTGCCCGCGTCATCGACTCGACTCCACCGGCAATAAAAACATCCCCTTCCCCGGCGATTATTGCCTGACAA
>CAJCHQ010000281.1 GCA_903970295.1 Bryobacterales bacterium | reverse complement strand
CGTCCTTCGCGTCCTTCGCCCCATCAAACGTTGTTTCTATTTCGAAGTGTAGAAACAATGGGCCCAGCTGGTGCTTGTTTCAGTCCGATTTTTTCAGGCGGGATAAATCCGCCTCGAGTTGCTCGATACGGCGGTCCCGGGCGGCAATTTCTTCCTCGACCAATCCTAGCAGCCCTGCGAACTTTTCCTCGGAATGTCGCAAAGTTCTTAGATACAAGTTAGTTTGTTCTCTTTTGGTGTCCAGAACGCAATTCATCAATTGCTCGATGGCCTGGGCGTTAGCCGTATTGTAAGCCGTCTGGCGGTCCCACATGGGCCTGAGCAAGCGTCGCAACCCTTGCTTTACATAATTAGCCAGTCCTCGCGCTGCCTCTGGCTCGGGCAGATCGGCGCCACTGGCGGATTCGTACAGTCGCGGTAACAACGATGCTTCGATCCGGCGCAAGCCCTCGTCGCCAGTGGGCTCAACCGGTTGTTCAGTGCTGGCATTCTGCAAAGCCTGCCTGATTTTTGTCGATATGAGCTGCTGTTTACTTTGCGGAGTGGACAATTGGCTTTCCTTGCAGGGCATGGTTGAGACTTCGAGCTGGGACGCCGACTACTGTTGTTTCTGCCGGGACATCGTTGATCAAAACCGCTCCAGCGCCAGCAAGGCTCCAGTCGCCGACCTGGACTCCGGGTATGGCTTTACAGCCAATGCCGAGAAAGACGCCTACCCCTGTTTTGACGGTGCCGGCGAGATTGCAACCGGGCGCAATATGCGTATGTGAGCCGATCTGACAGTCATGATCGATTGTGGAGCCGGTATTGACGATGCAATTTTCGCCTACGGTGGTCGCCGGATTGATGATTGCGCCAGCCATGATCACCGTGCCTGCTCCGACTTTAACATCCGGTGCCAATATTGCTGTCGGGTGTGATACCGCTGATGGTGACCAGCCGGACAACTGCAGCTCGTCAAAAATTTTCTTGCGGATCTTGTTATCGCCGATGGCGACGACAAACGCGGAGGGCTTCAATTCAGACGTATCTGCATAGACAGGATATCCGTATAACTCTTTGCGTTCTGTAATCGGATCGACGATCGCTGCGATCTCGAATCGCGCTTCCTGTTGAATTATGTCGATCACCACTTTGGCATGGCCTCCGCCGCCAAAGACTACTATGCGCGGTTTTTCTACATTAGCCATACTCGATAATTAAGCGATTGCAGCGGGTTGGAAGAAGGCTCCGAAGAGCATTTGTTCGAATTCGGTGCGGGCGTCTGTCAAATCTTTGACAGTGTCGATCGTTTTCCAGAATGCGCGAGTGCGGAAGGCTTTCAGGTCGCCCTGGGCGGAGAGTCTCGGGAAGGTCAGTTCTTCATGATCGCCGACTTCAGGCAGGTTATTGACGATTGAAGGACTGAGCGCATAAATGCCGGCATTGATCCAGAATGGCAGTTCTGGCTTTTCGCGAAAGCCTATGACTGAGGCGTCTTCGGTCACTTCCACGATGCCGTACGGACTGCGCAATGGCACCGTGACGAGGGTCGCCGCTGGGTGATGTTCTTTGTGAAAGGCCATCAACTCGGATAAATTGAGATTGGTCAGCGAATCTCCGTTCATCGCGATAATTGTCTCGTCCGGCAATGGTTGCATGTGTTCGAGCGCATTTCTGAGCG
>CAJCHQ010000280.1 GCA_903970295.1 Bryobacterales bacterium | reverse complement strand
GGAACGAAGAACAGCTCAAGCAAAATCTCAAAGCAGCGACCTGGAATCTCACCAAAGAGCAAGTGGCTAAATTAGATAAAGCCAGCGAGCAAGTGAAAGTATATCCGTACTGGCATCAAGATGGATTCAGACACCGCAACCCAGCTCCGGTCTAAAATAAATCATTAAGCTAATTGCCTAGTTCCAGTCAACTGTTAACGGCTGGATCACGTCGAACCACATACAGATTAGTACTTCTAGAAAGTCCGTTCCAGCCAATTTTTATCCAACCTCTGTGAGATTCGGATTTTGCATTTTGAGTGGAAGGACTGAAATCGCTCGCACATTCATTCTTGCACTGTTGTCTGTATTTGTACTCCCCACTCGATGAGTTGAACCCGATGTCGACCTGTGCACCCAGATAACGCAATGCCGCGCCCAGGCTGAGAAGTCTTTCCGGTTGCTCGCATACCTCGTTCAACTGATTGCGAATTCTCTCGGTCATAATATTTTCGAGTTGACCATCCGGTCCATCGTTGATGAAAAGATCGGTATCCAGGCGCGCTTGAAGTTCGTTCAGGCGGTGCAATTGTTCGACTAGCGATTTAGCAAGCGACATTGAGTCTAGTTTGACGTCTATTGCGACCGGCTTCGCCAGCTCATTCGGCTCAACAAGGACGTGACCTACTATATTTGAAAAGTTAAGTGGTTCGTTATTCATGCATTCGCTCGCTAAGAATCTGGCATCTCTATCGTCTTTAAACCATCGTAGGTTCGAGGTATGACGATGCTATGACTCTTTTTGCGGAAATTACGCAGTCCACATTTGCGCGCGTTGCCGGGATAGCCGCAAGCTTGGCCGCAATTTGGTGCAAACTCCAACCGAGCGATGGCTTGTCTAATACGTTTTATTAGCCGCATGCTTCAAAACGGATTCTTTTTCATCGACCTCAACTGGTTTCACTTCGACCTTAACCGTTTGAATTTTGCCCTCGGCTGATGTTCCACTCGGGTGAGCTTTGATCGGTGCCTTTGGGACGACTGTTAAAGGTCTGACGGGCACGGGCGGTGGAGGTTTATGCTCTGCTCCCGCAGATGGCGTACCGATGTGACTATCAACAGCCTTCTTGGCGACATTTTCTGAACTGACTTTTCCTGAAAGCAGACCTTTAGATTGAAGACTTTCATCTGCCTTAGCAACTGCAGATGAAAGCGTTACGGTCAAAGACTGAGAGGACACCGATCCGAATGGAACAACACTGACAATATCTTTTGCAGCTCCTTGCTGCACGAGATCTTCGTCTAATTCGTGAAAGTAACGTTCAGGTGTACCTACCTCAATGAAGATAATTGAAAGAAGCTCGGGATGCGTAAGTTTGTTTACCTCAGAAATGATGCTCTTTTTAACAGCATCTACATCTGTGGGTCGTCCATCGGAGATCAAAGAAAT
>CAJCHQ010000279.1 GCA_903970295.1 Bryobacterales bacterium | reverse complement strand
TTGACCGAATAGCCGCCAAGCATCCGTAACGGGTATAACAACGAGCTACCGGCAGACCACGGCAAATAGTTCAAATACTGGGCTGGTGAGGGTGCGGGGCAGATTCCTCCGACAATCAGGGAAGCAAAAACTCCAACAACACACCTGAGCTGTCGACCGGAACTCTGCTTACTCATACTTACACCTCATGCGCAGACCTCTTTGATACCACTAAACCGGCACACCTGCGCAATTCTTTAAGATCGTTTATTTATCTGAGACAGAAGATCGCTTTTTATATAATACCGTTCATGTCCATTTTCGGCATAATTTCACCCAAGAAAAAATATGAAGGGAACCAGAGTCTCCCCCGCAGGGGTAGATCTGATCCCCTCCATACGACCTGGGTAAAAATCCTGCCGCAAATTCATGAGCGTCATAAACAACTCCTTGTTTAAACCGCCTGCATGATCCGAGCCGGGTTGCCAGAGACCTTCGTACCTGCAGCCACGTCACGAGTGACGATGCTGCCGGTTCCTACAATTGCGCCGTCACCGATTGTGACACCAGGAAGAATCCTTGAGCCACCACCAATCCAGCAATCGCGACCGATTTTCACCGGCACACCTTTACAGTTGCGACTGCGATTGACGCCACGACGCTGCCTGGGATCGAGCGGATGCGTGACAGCATAGATGTGCACGCCCGGACCAAGCAAGGTGTAGTCGCCGATTTCGATGCGCCCGCAATCCAGCAGAACACAGTCGAAATTGATGCCTACTCTCTTACCCAGGTGGATGTTGAATCCGTAATCGCAGGAAAACAACGATTCGACGTTGCTGCCTTTGCCAATCGAACCAAACAACTGTTTGAGAATCGAAAAGCGCTCTGTCGGCGAAAGTTGCGCACCATTGATTTGACGCAGAAGTTCGCGCGCTCGAATTTGGTGATTCACCAATTCGGGGTCGCCTGGAAAGTACCACTCTCCGGACAACATTCTGGCCTTTTCACTCATCGTAGACTCCATTTTTAGGGTTTGAACGAAGTTCAGAAAGTACGTGCTGAGTTTCTTCAGCCTCAACAAAGAAAGCCTTCGCCATCACAGCTAGTTCTGTGCGAAAAATTCTTGAAATTTGCAGAGCGATGGCTAGAGGGAGATAGCTATTCGGCAAAAGTTGTAATGAAGGTATTCACACGCTAGCAACATGGACTGGTGGTTCTCAAGATACCGAATGCACCCACTGTGCCTGGAATTCGACTCAGCCTTACTTCGCTTTTCGCCCGGCTCACGCTAGTAATAGTCGAAGCTAACCAGTGCGACAACATAGAAACGATAAGAGCCAGATAATGTTCGAAAAATCAGCTATACTTTTGCCGTCAATTGGCTTGGGCATTGGATTCATATGAGAACAGCAGTGATTGTGCATGGCACACCGGACAAAGAGGAGTATTACAATCCAGACATCCCCTCGAGCAGCAATCATCACTGGATTCCCTGGCTGCAAAAGCAATTGATTGTGCGCGACATTGCCGCCCACACACCTGAGATGCCAAACGCCCATGCCCCACATTACCCGACCTGGAAAAAAGAGTTCGAGCGCTTCGACACGGACGAAAACTCAATACTGGTAGGACATAGCTGCGGTGGTGGTTTCCTGACCCGCTGGTTGACCGAACATCCGGAACGGAGATTCGCGCAGGTCGTGCTAGTGGCGCCGTGGGTCGACCCGTTCCGCAGAAAAACCACAGACTTTTATGACTTCGAAATTGACCCACAGTTAACCAATCGCGCAGCCAACTTCACGATTTTGCACTCGGATGATGACATGGAAGAAGTCCAGGAAAGCGTTCGGCGGTTGCGCCAGATCATCGCCGGCGTTGAATACAGAGAATTTCATCACTACGGTCATTTCTGTTTGGCCGACATGAAAACTCAGGCTTTCCCAGAGCTTTTGCAATTGATTGAAAGCGCTAAACAGCCAACGCGGCTTTGACTGCTTCGCCCTTCTGGCACTTATGTCCGAGTTCGAGCAAGACTGCTTCCAATGACGCCAGCGTCATCAATATATCTCGCTCAAATACGTAGCCCATGTGACCTATGCGGAAGATTTTGCCCTTCAATTCTTCCTGACCATCGGCAACGAGAATTCTGAATTTCTCTTTCAAGTGCTTTCTGATCTCATCGACTGTGATCCCAGCGGGCGGTTTGATCGCCGTGATCGTCAAAGAAGCGACATCCTCTTCGACGAACAGCTCGAGATTGAGAGCTCGCACACCGGCACGGAGCATGTCGCGCAGGCGTTTGTGCCGGGCGAAGATTTTTTCTGTGCCTTCTTCTTTCATCATTTGCAAAGAGACCTTCAGTCCCATCACCATCGAAACGTTAGGCGTGAAGGGCGTTGTATCCTGGGCCATGGATTTTTTGTATTTGGCGGCATCCAAATAAAATCGAGGTGTTTTGCAACTTTTGTTGGCTTCCCAAGCCCGCGGTCCGAAAAAGACAAAAGATAGTCCGGGCGGCAGCATCAAAGCTTTCTGGCTGCCCGTGGCGACAATATCCGCTTGCCACTGGTCGATGGGAAATTGCATGGCACCAAAACTGGTGACAGTGTCCACAATCGAGAGTGCACCATGCTTGCGGATCGCAGCCAGCATCGGTTGTATGTCTTGCACCACGCCCGTTGAGGTTTCGTTATGCGTGATGATCACAGCCTTGAAGCGACGCTCCTGATCGGCGTCCAACTTTTCCTGCAGCGCTTTCACAGCAACTGCTTTACCGGGTTCGGCCGTCAGTCTCTCGACCTTAGCGCCGAGGGCCTCAGACATGCGCGCCCAGCGCTCACCAAAGACTCCGCAAACGAGAACAAGGACGTGGTCGCCCGGGCTGACTGTATTGAAAATGCCCATCTCGAGCGCTGCAGTGCCGGAGGCGGTCAAAACAAAAACGTCGTTCTTGGTTTCACCCAACCACTGCAAATTGACACAGGCATCTTTTAGCGCTTGCGAAAAATCGGCCGTTCTGTGACCAATTGGATGTTTGGCAATAGCCTCCAGGACTGCGTCGGGCACAGGCGTTGGACCCGGTATCATTAAAAATTCACGTGGCTTCAGTGCGCTCATTTTGGTCCTCTCTGAGACTCGTACCGCTGATTCCCTGGGCGGTAGCGGACTCAGGATAGACCCTTGGTTTCAACCCTGTCAACAAGGCTCAGGTACTACATTTACACAACAATGCGCGACATGGAGGGCAAACACGAGCAAAATGGCCAAAAAAAAAAGCGAAAGAACCGGGGCGAAAGAAACAAGTTGTAGATTGGAAGCAGAAACCGAAGCGAGCTTTTCAGCCCGCTCCGCTCCAAAGTAAAACAGACTGTTCCTAAACGATTTGTGACAAAGCACCGACAGGAGTAGCAGTATTGTAGGGACCGACGACATACAGCCCTTCCATGAGCGCCTCCGACAGCGGCTTAAGCGCGCTTACATGCCATTTCTCCTGCCCGGAACGAGCCGAAACAATGACAGAATGCACACCGCTGGTGGTACCATCTGTCGGAGCAACGTATACTGCCTCAAGCCAACGTCCGTCAATTAAAGCAGCTACAGCTTGCCCTGCAGCGAAGTCCCCGGTTGCGACTGCGGGACGAGAGCGGGTTGGGTAGCAACCGGTCGCGTCAGTTGCGTAGATTTGAGCCGCAATCTCCCGTTTGTAGAGATCGATGACTGGGTTATCCAGAGCTGCCCAAGCGGCAGCGTAATCTCGGACCGAGACAATCGTGTATGTTTTCTCCTCCGTTCCCTTACTGTCGGTAATTCTGGTAGTGATAGTCTTGCCTGCAACTTGGGGCAAGTCGCCGTGCAATTCCATCTGGTAGCCAATCCAACCACGATAAAGTGTGTACTGCTTATAGCTACCTTTCGGACCGAAGCTGTGTTCGGCGAAAATGGCGTCGTTGACGAGCATAACGATGACCGACACATGCGGCATCGTGACGTCCTGGCAGGATTGAGTGAAGGGCATCTGCACTTCGACGTCATAATCGAAGCCCGCCGGCACCAAATTGCGCCCATCAGCAGCACGTACAGCGCCACGATAACCGACATCATTGCCGCGAACAATCAGCCCAGAATGATGGTCGACTCCGTCCTCCCGGGTGCATGCCGCAATTGTGTAGTGACCCGTGCGGGAAGCGCGAGTAAGCGGATTTTCGACTTCCACCAGGCGGCGAATCCGATCTCTCTGGTGATAGATATCGACTGCCCGAATCGGACGACCGGTCATCGCCACGTCAATTGCCTGGTCGATCGCTTCCTCGATCGTGCCAGGATAGCCGAGATATTGAGTCGAGAGATTGTACACTCGCGGTCCAGTTTCGTCCGGCAAGCTGCTGCCTATCTGGAGCCAGTTGAACTCGGCTTTGAGAATGAGACAGAGGTCTTCAGTGGTATCGAGCAATTGAGTGTCGACATTCAAACGCCGCTCGAATCGCACGGTTTTGCGAGAAGGTGCATGTCCGTCTGCATAGAACCCCATGAATTCAAAGTCATCAAGCACCTGGCAAGCGCGCACGATGCGGGCCGGACGCAGTCCATCGAGCTCTGACAAAAGCGGCTTCAGCTCAGATCTTTGCCGCAATCGCCCACCCTCATAACTGGATTCTTCCCAGGGAAATTTGGGCAGAAGTGACTTGACGCTGTAGCTCCAGCGCAATTCACCCGAACAGTTTCCCGGTCCGCGCAGCTCGATATAAACCTGGTCGCCGGCGCGATGGGCAAGCGTCTTAGCCATGCGATCGAGATCGACTTGGTGGCGGGTAACGCGCGAGGGTTGGTGACCCCGATCGAGAATAAATAAACGCAGCTTGAGCAAGCGCGCCAGAACTGTCGAGACAGCAGGCGGAATGCTAATGATGTTTTTGTCGGGTGAGAACCCGGTCATCGCCGGAAAAGTTTGAAGAACACTACCACACGTGCAGCAAATGTCTTCCGTTGAGGTTCTGAGAACACGCCTTTCATGTGACTCGAATGGCTTGTCGTCGCATGTTTTGCAATTGTTGCTGGTGAAGATAAAACTATTCATTTCGTCTCCATCGCCTTGGCGATATTTAGTCAGTAAGGCACCGCAGTGCGACACCGTTTTCATTAGCGCCGCGATACAATGCGGCACCCAGTCTTGTCTTGAGCCCAACGTCCCCTGGGACGCGCCCACGAAATTTATCTCGATGCCTTGGCACCAGATCAAAAGCGTGAATGAGCAGTTGATTTGTAGAAAACTCTCGGAAGCGAAAAGGAACACAAGACTTTTGCACTTTATGCAAAAGTAGTGATCAAGACAACAAGCTATAACTACTCTTTGCGCTGGATGATCGAATCATCGTCTCGATCAATCCAAACCTTGCTAGCGAGCTTACATCCTCACGAATGTCAAGAGCCCCAACTGGCTTCACCAACGTAGAGCAAGAGGTGTGCGATTTCGGTTATGCTATTTTTGCGTCTCCGTTCAGGTTTGCCATGATTCGAAGCAATATTTTCACTGCTCCTATCGCTCTTTCGCTTTGCCTTTTTTCATGTCTGACAGCTTTTCTGACGATTCTCGGCTCAGAGGCAATCGCTGAAGATCCTGCTAAAAAGCCTCCTGCCCTAGGTGGAGCGCAATCCAAGGCGCCCAGTCACAGCGAGACAGACGAGCAAAAAGCAGCCAAATTGCGGGCAGCCTGTGCCGCTTTCGACCAATTGGCACAACAGTTTTTAGACGGGCGGCACGACGAAGAAGCGCTCTCTTACACCGATCACGTCATCAACCTGTCACCTAAAGACGCTCGGGCTTATTATTTGCGGGCTTTCGCCCTGGCGCGGCTGCAGCGCTTTGACGCGGCCAGTGATGATATCGACAAAGCGATTGCGCTCTATCCCAATCAAATCAGTCCCGAGACCAAGAACTGCCACGCTTTGCGTCTGGAAATCCTGCAAAAACTCGGGCAAAATGCCAAAGCCGCTGAAGAAGAGAAGAAATTCAGCGCCTATTTAAAAGGCACTCCACCACCCGATATCAAAGCCACCATGCAAATGAGTGAAATCAGTAAGGCTTACACTAAGCAAACGCGCTGGCATCCAAACAAGCCCCTGCCAATGATCAATCCCAATAAAAAAAATTCAGTTCAAACCCAAGCTACTCAGCAGCCATAATTTCGTATTTTTGGTAGTCGCCGGCGGGAGCGGCATGGGTTTCGGCAATGACGTCATTGCGAATGACGATCAGCGCCTGCTGCACTGCCGGATAACAATCTTGCCAGGTGACACAAGAGAAATTGTCGCAGTTGAAATAACCGATTGTAGTCAGACTGCCACCAATAGGACGCTCGCTAGGGCGGCAGTTATCGCCGGTCCAATCGATCTTGTCGCCCAACTGATATCTTTTGTTGGCAATTGAACCAACGCGAAAACCAACTCCACTAATCACTGGCTCCTGACAGAATGGACAGGGCAGCGGTGCATACAGCGTGTTGGTTTTGCCTTCCAATTACAAAGACCGAGCAGGACTTACCGAACAATCTTAGTCCAAGAGCCAACTTTTTGGGGATTGTTCAAATAAGATTGTCGGCGAGTGCGATTGTCCTGCTCCAGCTCGCGCCGCGTCTCACGCTCTAATTTGGCTCGATCCAGGCGGTCTTCGGCCAGAGAGTCAGCAGCTTGATGCGGCAATGAGCCTTCTTTCCGGCATTGCTCGAAAATGTTATCGATAGTGTTATAAATCTGTCCGACTTTAGTCAAAACCAATTCGTGCTTGTAACCATCCAGCTCAGCCGCGACATTGATCAAACCACCGGCATTAATTGCATAATCAGGCACGTA
>CAJCHQ010000278.1 GCA_903970295.1 Bryobacterales bacterium | reverse complement strand
CCTTGGAGAAATTGTTTTCGGTGCAGAATGCTCATGCCGTCCGAGAATTTGTTGATCATTGCCAAGATCTCTTACCTCTGCTTGTCGAAGCGCATAAGCAAATCAAAACCAGATTCCCGATTGAACGGCTAGAGCTCAGTTGTGTGTCTGATCCCGAATTCACAGATCGCAGTCACTTGGTAGTAAAGATCTGCACAGAACGCGAATTCGAAGAAGCGATGCTTTTGAGAGATGAGATGTATGAGTCTTGGTGGTTTTCGAACTCTGCACGCGCTGATGGCAATCTATCCCTTCGACTGACTTTTTGACCTTCAATGGCTTTTGATTGGAAAGCTTACTTAGATTTAGCTACTGAGCTGAAAGACCAAATCCCGCCTGAGCCTGATGCTTTGACGGATTCGAAGCTGCGTTGTGGAATTAGCAGGGCTTATTATGCGGTTTTCAATATTGCGAAAGAATACCTGATGGAAGTCGAAGCGGAGTTATGCCTAAATATGGCTCGTCGACAGCATGAGGGGCAGCGGTTCAATCGTGAAGATATCGAAAGATGCGAAAAAGCCCTCAGAAGTGTTCACGCGCACGTCCAAAGATCATTCAGGAAGGCCACGGGTGATCGAAAAAAAGACCAAATAAGGCAGAGTGTTTCCCAGATTCTTGCAGAACTGTGCGACGAAAGAGTGGAAGCCGACTATAAAGGCGACTATTCCCCGAAAGTCGCGACTCTGAAAAAACAGATAACCGATGCCAATACACTCCTGAATTACATCAACCAATTGGTTCAGCTCAATGCGCCGTAAAGCTCAAATGGATAAGAAGCAATGACAGCGCAAGGTGGGCCAAGATTCCATCATCTGAGATTTCCGTCTACTCCTCCTGTACCATTTCGACTTCGCACAGTAACGATTCAGGTTCGAATGTCAGCAAGAACGGTGGCGAGTTGTCACTGTTAACCACCGGCAACAATTAATAGTGCCGTTGCGATTCGGGCTCATAGCCTGTCATTCCGAGAAAGTATTTGAACGCCTGGCAAATCTTCTCGGCTGGCTCTCGCAGGGCATCCACGTCGCGAATGATGTAGTGCCTGAAGGTGACATCGCCGCCGCCAGCATGGTTGATCAGCTGTTTGAGCTGGTAGTGATCGGTTTTGACGCTAACGGCCATGGTCACAAAAGTCCTGCGCAAATCATGCGGGCTGAAGGCTATGCCGGTGTCACGACAAATTCGGTCATACATAGTGGTGGATTCAGTCGACATCGGACCATTTTTCTTTCGGTTTGGAAACACCCATGGGGTCGTTGCGTTCTCTTTGCGGCGGCTCAGAAGGTCGAACACGAATGAGCACATAGGCAAGAGATGGTCTTTGCTGTTCTTGGTATCACGAATGACGAAAGTGCGCTCATAGAGCGAAACATCTTCCCAGAGCAAACCGCCAGCTTCGCCTTTTCTCAACCCGGTGAACATGATCAACAGCAGATAGTCGGGCGTGTTGGGGCTATTTATTGCGATCACCGCTTGGTACCACTGGCGCAGATCCTCTTTTTTGATCATGCGTCGCTTAGGCTCTGACTTGTTCCAGCTCCTAAGCTGGCTCAGCACCATGACCGGGTTTTCTCTAATGATTGGTTCGTTTGTCGCTGAGCGGGTAGCGGAAGGCTGCATAAGTCATGATCGATGAAAGCATTCTCATCGTTGAATTTGCGACCGCCGGCCCATCCTGATAGCTGATTTGATGGTGGCGCATTTGCACCTCATCACGTCCGATGTTTACGACTGGCTGCTCAAGCCAGTCGCGTAAGTGTGCGTTCATCATCCGTGCATAGTGATCCATGGTGCCTTTTTTGATTTTACGAAGAACAAAGGACAAAACCGTAAATCAGTGTCGTTTATAGACCGGCTGGTCTGTGGGTTGGTGTTAGAAAACAGAGTCAATTGGGAACGTTGGATTGATTCCACCGTTGGAGAAATCGAGATGGTAGCGGACCCGATCACCACTAAAAAATGCCCTCATTGTGCCGAGGAAATCCAAAAGGCGGCCAAGCTTTGCAAGCACTGCGGTAAGAAAATTGGCGGTGTCAGTATTGTTGCTGTTTTGTGCGGAATTTGTGTTTTAGGGCTTGGTGGTTGCGCGGCATTGATCATTGGAACGGGAAGCATTTTGAATTCTGCCGTTAGCGATGCGACCAAGACAGCCGCTCTGCCAGCATCTGAATCGCAAGGAGTTGCAGAAAAACATTTTCGAATAGGTCAATCAGTCACGATTGATGGTTTGGAATACAAATTTTCTAAGCCATCCATAAAGAAAAAGATTGGAAGCAATTCATTCGCCAGTAAGACCGCAGAAAAGGGGGCTTCGTTTGTGATTGTGAACTACAGTGTTCTGAACCATGGAAATAAGACAGCGACTGTCCTATCGGATAATTTCCGATTGAAAACCCCTAGCGGAACAGAATATAGCCCGGAAAGCGAGGCGATCAGCGCGCTAGCAATGTCTGGCGACAAGGCGGATTTGATTTTGTCGGAATTACAGCCAGGCATTCGAAAAGCTAGTATGACGGCTTTTGAAGTTCCAGATCATGCCACCAAATCCGACTTGTTTTTGCATGTCCCAAGCAGCGAGTTGTTTTCTGGAGCCGGCGTCGATGTTGACATGCAGTAAAGGCTTTTGTCTTGCGCATGCTGCTTTTAGTCAGGGCAACCAAAGTTAACGGTCAGATTTCTTCAGCCTCGACGATATCAGTGTCATCGAGCCGCGGGAACGAGTGAACGTGAAATCAGGTGATGACGTAAGTCTCTGATTTACACGTCAACGCAGGCGGCTGCCGATACGGGGTGTATAGTGCAGGGAGCTCGCGGGATGGGCGATGGATAGGCTCGTAGCGCGTGATGCCGAGATAGTGTTTGAGCGCATAACAGATTCTTTCTGATGCTTCCCGCAAGGGCTCGATGTCTTTGATGATGTAGTGCTTGAATGTGACATCGGTTCCTCCAGCGTGATTTACCAACTGTTTTAGATGGTAATGAGGCGTTTTCACGAAAACGGCAATGGTGACAAAGGTTCGTCTCAGGTCATGCGGACTGAATTTGACACCACACTTATAGCCAACGCGCTCATAGCTGCTTGAGTTCGACGACATTGGTCCGGACAGTGATTGATTCGGAAAAACCCATGCGCTTATGGCTTTGTTGTGTCGATAAGAGAGCATTTCATACACGAAAGAGCACATGGGCATCTGATGATCTTCGCCATTTTTAGTGTCACGAACGACGAATGATCGATTGGCGAACTGGACATCCTCCCAGAGGAGACTCGCAGCCTCACCCTTTCTCAGACCAGTGAACAGCATTAGGAGCAGGCTGTCGCGCAAGTTGTCTGAGATGAGATCGTTCAGAGCCATGTACCATCGGCCGAGTTCATGATTTTTGATGTATCGGTGTTTGGGCTTAGGTTTATTCCAAGCCCGCAACTGAGTCAGGGCAAGAACTGGATTCTCAGTGAGCAGCCCGCGATATCTGAACATGGCATAAGTCATGATCGAGGAAATGACGCGCATGGTGACGTTGGCGGCCACGGGACCATTGGCGTGGGTGATGAAGTGGTGTCGCATTTGAATATCCTCTCGTCCGATTGAGGCGATTGGCAGATGAAGCCAGTCCCCTGCGTATCGCGACAATAGGTCGCCGTAGTGTTCAACGGTCCCCTTCTTGATTTTGCGGTAGATAACGAAGTCTTGAAAGACCTCGTTGAGAGTAGGGTTTTTTGCTGTTGTGCTTGGTTGGCTATACATTTAATTTCGTGCCTCTATTTTTGGTGATTCGTCCACGTCTGGAACTGCGCGGCATAGCCTCGCGGATATGCCAGAGACGAGTCCCTAGTTGGATTTCTTTGAGAAGTCGAGCGTGCGTGGATTTAGTTTTTACAAGCGCATCGACTATTAGTGTCAGTTCGCATCGAGTGAGATGGATCGGAAGTTTGGGAGTCATCGCCTCACCAGCCGGCACACAGTGTCCGCGATGAACCGTACCTCCTCGTTTGTCTTGGCTTTGTCGAAACCGAGGCTAGCTGCCAGGCGAGTGAATTGCTCTGATCGCTCTGCCAGCACAGCGGCAGCCGGATTAACAGCGAGCACGGGCTTACCCTTACCGTCGACGTACTCATGCACGGCGAACTCAAGGACGTCATTCAATATGACTAGGGCAAGGTCACCAAATGTGACGCCGTGTTCGTGTGTCAGCGCTTTATGGTGGCGCTCGATCCAAAATGGTCGGATATTTTGAATCCACTTTTTTTGATAAGGCTTGAATGCTTTTTCAAAAGTGGACTCCCACATCTCTTCTTTGTCGCGGTCGAATTTTGACGACCAGCGAAAATCGAGCCATGCTTGAACCAGAGAGACATTCTTGAGCTTAGTCTGAGTGCGCTTTTCCTCGATCATAGTGATGCGAGGCATGTCGACAGCCTCAACCATGACTTGATCGATCCCCATTGCTTGAGTCAGCACCATGCCGATAGCCTCGACCTCTTTGCGGTAGACCTCTGGATCGAAAATGATGTACCGAGCGGTGACATTTTTAGTCGTGTGATCGAGCATCTTGCCGATGTCCTCTTGCGGAATTTTCATGCTATGCGCAAGCGTGGCCCAGCTGCGGCGGATGTCGTGTGGCGACCACCGGCTGCCGTAGCCAGCGCGACCGAACGTAGACAGCACTGCGTAATACACATCCTCGCTCGGCAATGGTGCGTCATGCGTGCGTTTGGGAAATACTTAGAGCGATCGCGGCGCTCGAGCTGCATGGCGTCTGGCTAGTAAAGCCATAACGTAGGCGCACACCGGCAGCGTGTGGTCGCGGTGATTTTTCGTCTTACGGACTGTCACTTGCCGCAATTCAAAATTGACGTCCTCCCACTTGAGGCGACACGCCTCGGTCTTACGGCAACCGGTGAATGCCAGGAACATGAAAAAGTCCCTGATCGTTTCGCGTCTGACTTTCATCAGTGCCAGATACCAGCTGCGGTACTGGTCGCGATGAACATAACGCTGTCGCGGTTGCTCTGGATTCCAACCGCCTCGCTTCAGGATGAGAACAGGATTGACCTTGATCAGCGGCTGTCCGTCAGCATTGTCATAGCGCTCCATCGCGTAATAAAACAGAGCGCGCAGTATACGCATCGTGACGTTTGCTATGCCGGGCGCAGTCTCCGATACTCGAGCGTGCCGCGCCTCAATATTCGCTTTCGTTATCTCACTAATTGGCAGCTTGAGCCAGTCTGAGAGATGCTTGTTTAAGTTGCTGTCATACAGGCGCATCGTGGACTCCTCAAGGTTCTTAGCGCCTCTGTAGTCTCGCCAGACAGTGGCGAGTGTTGGTGCTTGCTGTTTGACATTAGGTGTGGGCTTGCTCATGCCGCCGCCTCCCGCAACAAGTCGGCCACCGCATTGAAAACGGCAGCCACAGGCGTATAACCAAATCCTTGCCAGTCGCATTCATCCGGCAGTCCCGGCGGACTGATTGTTACCGAGTAGCCGCTATCGACGTCACCGGGCTCGATAGCTAAGCCATCAGACCATGTGAGAGTTACTGTTCGGTCGGCTCGACACAAGGCCGACAGAATATGTTCTAAAATATGCAATGGGCGTACCTCCGTGCGAGCGGTTGTGTGTCAAGGGTTCGTCTAGTGTTGATACCACCTGGCGGACCCGCTTTTATTAATTGCGTGCCGATTAACACGCCGCAATGGCTTGCTGCGCTCGTTCGCGACTGCAGCCGCCCCGTCATCTGCCGTAGCCTGAATCAGTTGTTCTAAAATCATCTCGGGCGCTCCTCAAGTTCTGTTGGGTTTCGTCAAGATCCGCCCTGGTGTCTCCAACACCAAAGCGGGCTTATTTGTTTCCTTCGGCTACGTCCGCCGGAAAAGCTTTAATTTCCGCTGGCTTCTGTTCTGATGCAGCTTTAACAAGCGTGCCGAGTTCCTGGAGTGCTCGGCCCTTCGTCGCAATTTTGTATTTGGCATATTTCGCGGTCGCTATCGGAGATTTGTGATTCAAGACCTTGCCGACTAAGGCAGTATCTGCGTCGGTGTGATTGACCAGCCAGACGGCAGCAGTATGTCGCAAGCCATGAATGACAACATCCTTTACACTCTCGGCACCGGCAGCCACAGCTTTTGCTTTAATGCGCTCCCAAGGCTTGCGAATGTTTACCAAATGCTGCCCGTCTTTCTTGCCAGGGAATATGTAAGGATTGCCGACGATCCGAATTTTCTTTGCTCGTTCGATAATGGCCCAAGCCTCGTCATTTAGCGGCAACTGTTCAGGCTCGTCATTTTTAGTGGTCGGGATGTAGAGCGTTCTCGCGGTTTCATCGATGTTTTCCCATTTGGCAGTAAGTATTTCCATCTTGCGCTTTCCAGTGAATATAAACATCCAGATGGCTAGTCTCGCTGCTTCGTTTTCCTCTTCTTCATCTTCAAGAAAACGAGCCAATATGCTCATGTGCTCTGGTTTGACGTAAGCCTCTCGCGACTTCTCTTTAAAATCCTTGATACTCTTCGCTGGATTCACAAAATCGGAACCGGCATAACCCCATTCCTTGGCCCGATCAAACATGGTCGAAAGCTGGCGGCGGACACAGTTTGCCAACACCTCGTGCCCCTGTTCAATGCCGATTTTGTGTCGCAACTCTCGAACGTCTGCCGGCGTGATGTGCTGAACTTGCTTATCGCCAAGTGTCGGCAGAATGTACAGCTCTATCCGCCGCCGAACTTCCGCAAGTCGCTTTTTACTATGCCCCAGAGCGATCGTATGATCGTGAATGAA
>CAJCHQ010000277.1 GCA_903970295.1 Bryobacterales bacterium | reverse complement strand
GCTGAGGCTCAGGGTCGGACACAAAGATAGTGATGGCTGGGGCGCACCAAAAAACAGCGAAAAGTTTTTTATTTTTCTTACGCCACCAGACTTCCGAGCTCGAAATTTAGAAGCAGCTAAATTAAAACAAGTCAGAAGATCTAACGGTAAATCTGTAAAAATAGTGGCAAGCAAGCGTTTCGAGTTATTTTAGTACCAGAGGAAAGTGAAATGGCCGGTGGTTCAAAAGCTAAGTCGTCAACAAAAAATACTACCGCCGGCGCGAAGGTTTTGAAAAAACAGCTCCTTGAAGTAGCGGGACTGGGAGCAGAAAAACCAAAGGCAGCCAAAACTACAAAACCTGGCACTGCATCTGGTGCAGCAAAAAAAACGAAGACAATTGCTGTTGCTGTAAAGCCGGATAAAATCTCCGCTGCTGCGAAAGTGAAGGCTGACACCGAACGCCGAATTAAAGGAGCTGCGCATGTGGCTGCTTCGATCAATTTCAAGAAAGTAAGCAAAGCGATCGCCCAGCAAGAGATGAACATGTTATGTCAGCACTATCCAGATGCTGATTGCGAGCTGGATTTCGAAACTCCATTTCATTTAATTACTTCGGTGATACTCTCTGCTCAAACTACCGACGTCAACGTCAACAAGGTGACGCCGAAGTTATTCGAACGATTTCCTACTGCGAAATCCCTGGCTGAAGCCGATCTCGATGAAATCAAGGACTTGGTCAAGTCGACCGGATATTACAATGAGAAAGCGAAAAACATTCAAAATTGTGCAAAAGCAATCGTTGAGAAGTTTTCCGGAGAAGTGCCGAGAACGCTGGAGGAGCTGATTACTCTTCCTGGAGTTGGGCGCAAAACAGCCAACGTCGTTCTTGGGGTGGCTTACAATGTGCCAGGATGGACTGTTGACACGCATGTTCAGCGATTGTCCAAAAGATTGGGTTTGACGAATAGTCTTGATCCGATGAAAATCGAATTTGATTTGCAAAAACTGTTTCCGCAGCAAGATTGGTCGAGACTCTCGATAACGCTCATTTGGCATGGACGGAGAATTTGTTTTGCGCGTAATCCGGATTGCGCGCATTGTCCGATCAATCATCTCTGCCCGAGCGCGCAGA
This sequence comes from Bryobacterales bacterium, assembly GCA_903970295.1. The sequence goes on along the minus strand of CAJCHQ010000277.1, from coordinate 4,994 downwards.
TCTGAGCCTGAGTGCAGCTCTTCAGCCGAGCGCGCAGATCTGAGCCCGAGCGCGCAGATCTGCGCATTCACATCTATAAAGCTAAAGGTGCGCTTTCCGAGGTTTCTGAGATTGGGCCAGTTGTTGGGCGGAGGCGAAGTCTCGGTTGGCAAGGTCTTTCCGTCGCATCGCCATGTAGGCTTGACCGCGACTGAAATAGGCAAGATAGCTGTTGGGGTCTTTTTTGATGGCTTCGGTGTAATCGTCGATGGCTTTGTCTAACTGGTTTAATCCGCGATAGGCATTGCCTCTCTCAATATAGTGGACGCCGTTTCGGGGATCTTTCTGAATCGTTTTATTGATCTCTCCCAGGTACTTTTCAGATGATTTCATCACCTTGAGCTCTTGCATGTGCATGACAGTTCTTTCGTCAGCCGCACCAGGAGCCTGCTGCCTTGTTGCGCCATAGGCTCGCATTCGTGTTCCGTAGGCTTCTTCATCCGACGGATCTAAAGTAATCGCCTTGGTGCAGTCGGCAATCGCCAGTTCATGCTTACCAATGCCCTCGTAAGCGTAGGCTCGCGCGGAGTAGGCTTTAGCCTGATTCGGATCTTTCTCAATTGCCTTGTCGAGATACTTGATGGCCTCATCGTACTTCAGGCGATAAGCAAGCTCTTTGCCACGCTCGTAAGGATCGGAGCTCACGGCTGGTTTCAATTCTCTTTGCTTTTTCCCCCTGGGCAGCTGTGATTGGTCGATGGTGGCAGGCGCGGTGCCAACTTTGGGAGCGGCACCCTTGGGCTTGAACATCGAACTAAAGAGAATTAGCTTGGAATTCTGCTTGGCTCGGTGCAATCTGGCGGCTTGAATCTCCTTGCTCGGCATCACGCGCGCTTGGCTCGCAGGGAGCGAATCCTTGGCTGGTTTAGCATCCGCGCCGGTGGCTGACTTGTCCTGGATGGCAGCCGGCGTTTTGTCCTGAGCGAAAGCGTTCGGAGAAAGGCTAACCAGGGACAGGCTGGTCAAGGAGAAGGCGACCATGGCAAAACTGGCGAGAGCAGATTTGACCAGGGCGGTACCAACCATCAAGGAACTTGCGAGGGCGGATCTGACCAGGGCGAGGCTCGTAAGCGAAAAGACCACCTTGGCTCGGTGTGACGAGGGTGTTTGCATGTGGAGCACCGTATTCGTATTGCTATCGTCTACGGTAACAAAATTAATGAAGATTTGCAGCCAAAATTTATGCTTTCTGCTCGACGAGGGCTCCGGCGGCCGCGGATAGTTGCCGTGCGGCTGTCGTGTCTTCCCAGTTGTGCGAGATGTCCAGTCCGATTTGCTGCGCTCGGCGGCTGACGGTGAACCCGAGCACGCGGTCGATCGCTTTGGTGATCATATAGGTGGCAACGAAAGTGTAGACCCAGACGGCGACGACGGCTGTCAGTTGAGCGCCGAAAAGTCCGAAATTGCCTAGAAGTAAGCCATTCGCCCCGGCGGCGTTCACTGCTTTGCTGGCGAAAATGCCTGTCGCCAGGGCTCCCCAGGTGCCGGCCATGCCATGGCAGGCGCCGACATCGAGCGCATCGTCGATTTTCAGCTTGTGCCATAGTTTGATGCATCCGTAAGATACTGCTGCGCCACCGGCTCCGATGATCACCGACGAGAGCACATCGACATAACCGCAAGCGGGTGTGATTGCCACCAGTCCGACGACAGCTCCGGTGGCGACGCCGATAATGGATGGACGGCCATCCAACGAGCTGATCGCCAGCCACATGAGTGCTGCCGCAGCAGCTGCCACGTTGGTTGTGACAAGGGCATGCACAGCCAATCCATTAGCTGCGAGTGCACTGCCACCATTGAACCCGAACCAACCGAACCAGAGCAGCACGGCGCCGAACAAACACAATGGCACGCTGAATGGATGCAGCCGATGGTCGACATCGTCTTTGACTTCGACTGGACGATTTTTTCGCAACGCGGCAGCCATGGCTAATGCAGCGACTCCGGCCGTGATGTGCACCACTGTGCCACCAGCAAAATCGAGCGAGCCGAGATTGTGCAGCCAGCCACCAGTCCCCCACACCCAATGCGCCACCGGGTCGTATACCAATGTCGCCCAGAGCACGGTGAACAGAAGAAACGAAGGGAATTTAACGCGCTCCGCAAACGCGCCTGTGATGAGCGCCGGCGTGATAATCGCAAATTTCATTTGAAACAACATAAAGGCCATGTGCGGAATCGTCGGCGCGTACTCAGAGATGGCATCCGAATTCACATTATTAAGACCGAACCAGGCAAGACCGCCTATCAGATGCCCGATATCCGGACCAAAAGAAAGAGTGTAGCCAAAGAAAATCCACTGCAATGTCACAACTAATAGCGTCGTGAAGCTGAGCATGAACGTGGTCAAAACGTTCTTCTGCTGCACCATTCCGCCGTAGAAGAGACCGAGCGCCGGGGTCATCAGCATCACCAGTGATGACGAAATCAAAACCCAGGCGGTATCACCATTGTTCATGCACGAGGTCCCCTCTCCGCGAACGGCAGCGGTGCAGCCGCCCTCGTTGTCAACAACTCGACCATCCTAACAGTCTCACAGGCACGCAGTCACGCAATTGTAAAATTGAATTTGGCGGGCAAGCGACTATTAAGCCGAGCCAGGCTTCCTGCAAACCTCAGCTGCGCGTCGTTAACGAAAGAATAACATCGTTTCCAAAAATGGCAAGAAGAAAAACTTTTCGTGTATCGCAATGAAAACTTGCTCGGCGCCCACATATGAAGAACATGTACGGCAGCCATTCTAGATCTATCTCTAAGATACGTGACAGAAGTACATTGCAATAACTTAATTTAGTGGTGCCACCATCAGCAGTGGCGTCATCAAATCGCGATCTTTGTCTCTGTGAATGAACGAATTCAATAATTTAAGGAGATACTTTCACAAAACCACCACTTTACAATCGACATCGGGCACAATTGCAAATGGGAAGCTGAACCCGACTGAAGCTCAAGCAAGAGGTAGGCGCTGTTATGGCTGCAAAGTTATCACCGGTATCATCGGGCGTTGTCCACTCAACCGCTCATCGCACCAGGCTGAAGGTGCCTAAAGAGCAGCGCACAGCGCACAATGCCCACGTTGTCAAAGAGGCTCTTTTAAGCGTGCCCGGCGTCAAAGACGTCCGTATCCAGCCAGGCACAGGCAATGTCGTCATCGAGCATGACGAGCGAGCGGACATCGTCGAAAACATCGGCGAAGCAATTAGAGAAGTAGCGCCAGAGCTACTCGCAGTTCTCACCGCTCAAACTGCCGGCGCGGGCATCGGGCTGAGCGGACTGGCGGCGATCGGCGCTCTGCTAGGGAAAGTTCTTGTCGACGATGAAGTGAAAAAAGAAGGTGACGCGGACGGTCAAGGTGAAAGCACCACGGAGAGCGTTAAACGCCTTATACCATGGGCCTTTGCCGGAGCCGGTCTGATGGCGCTGCTCGAAGGTGAAGCACTTCTCGCGGGCGTGCCACCGCTGGCGCTGTTCTACTGGGCCTTTGACACACACTGGAAATTCAAAGAAGAGCGGATCGTTGCTGCCATCCAGGAAGAAGAGCTGGCGACAGCTGCCGCTCGTGAAGGGGCGCCGCGCATCGCCACCAGTAAGAAATCCAACTAACTGGACCCGCAGGTTTTATCTTGGGATCTGGGTTACTCGCAGGTTAACTAGCGTTCCAACTGTTCGCGCACGAGTAAATTTCGATTTCGCTTGGATAAAACTTCTTTCGCCACAGCCTGCGCCAAAAGCTTATTAAGCTTCCTCCCACCTTTTTCATTCATGTGTACTGAGTCATAGAAGCAATCAGAAGACCAATCCGGTGAGGAAAGGTCTAAGAAAACACTGCCATTGGCGGTGAGCGTGGATTTCACTGCATGCGTAAAAAGATCGTAGAATCCTTGCGGAAGTAATTGCTTATTTTCTGTCGTGAGCGGCATATTGACCACGATAAGACGAATTTGTTCGGTCGCGCAGAACTCCGAAATGCGTTTAAGAAATTGCATCTGCTTTATTAACTGGAACTGATCCAGCCCTTGATACCTCCAGTAATACTCTTTCAACGAGACTGCTAAATTGTCGCGGATTAAGGCATTAATATGAGTATTTTCGCCAGTTGAACCCGACATTGCCACTGCCGGTAGTGCCTGAATGTTACTTGTGTCAATTGGTTTTGACGACGGAGCTTTCAATTCCAAGTTAGCGACCGATGGTTCACCGTGAAGGAATGTTCCCGATTCGATCGTCAGCAACAGCGGCAAAAACTCTTTCTTTATGTCATTAGCTATGGACAACCTATGATGATAGGTGAAACAAAGCTTTGAAAATATGAAATTGGTTTGATTGGAAAAGCCGTGTATGTAGATTTCGCCTAAGTCGCAGTAGTCTCGAAAATCAAAAAAATAATCAAATACTGGAGTCCTATCTGGGTCGGTGATGCGGCTGTCGTAAAACGAGCGCGGAGCACAGTCTAAGACGACAAGTTTTGGCTTCGGATGAACTTTTAGGTATCGTCGAAGCAGGAGGTAAGAGTCGGATATCAATCCGCCACCAACTGCCAAATTATAGACATGAGGACTGTCAAAGCCGACGCTAGTTAAGTCGACGTCAAGCCCTCTGGCTAAATGATAATGAGACTCGGAGACTATAGTGCTTTTAACCAGAGGGTCGTCTATCGGAATAGCCTTGTCGACGCACCACTCTGGATGAACGAACAGTGATGAACCTAACAACAGCACGTTAGGTGGTTGTTTGAGACAATAAACGTTCGATTCTGCCCCTGGATAATCAAATAAGTTCGCCTTTACAGTTGATGCGGCGAATCCGTGAATTTCGTCCTGTTTGTTTAGAAATAAATTTAAGCAAGTGAATAGCGAAAGGGCGCAAATCGCAGAGCTCTTTGCAATGGACCATACTTTGGTCATAGTTGTCGCTGTCTCAATCCTGCCGGGTCCCGAAAACGTATAGCATACGGC
>CAJCHQ010000276.1 GCA_903970295.1 Bryobacterales bacterium | reverse complement strand
GACTACAGCGATTATCAAAGTTACCCGTCAACAGGGCAGCTCGACACGAGCGGCGACGGCAGTACATCGGCGGGTTCCAGCCCCGATCCAACGGCAACAGCCAGTCCACAAACAGGTAGTGGTGGTCGATACGGACTGATTCCGCCCCCACCGCCAATGACACCATCACTGCCGACCGACAGTCCAACTACAAGCACTAGCTCTGGTGCGATACCGGCCAGGCGATCGACATCAACTCAAAGCAAAGCGGCAGCGGGAAGCACTCCCTCAGGTATTAGCTCAAGACAACACCCGGCTTCAACGGGTTCGGTGCAAAACAGTCCCGCCCTCTCCGCTTTTGTCGCTCGCGCCCAGGCCCGCTCCAGGCAATTAGTCAGTGCCGGAAAATTGGCTGCAGCCGACGACATGCTGCAAACCGATTTGAAGCAATTACCGAATAATTCCACACTGCAGACCGAACTAGCGAATGTGCGTGTCGCTCGTGCTAAGTACGCGCTAAAAACCCAGAACAGTCAAGAAGCGAGCAAATACGCTCAAGCTGCTCTCGACGTGCAGCCAAATAATTTATCAGCTAAAAATGTTCTGGCCCAGGCTGTTTCGAGTGACACCATTGTCAAAAACTCTGCAGCGGAGCACATCAAAGCTGCACAGGGGCTGATTCAACAATCCCGCTATCCAGAAGCTCAAGAAGAACTGCAGACGGCGTTGAAGATCAAACCATCGGCCGACGTACATGTCGGTTTGGGCGATCTGGCTTTCAGACAAGGCAACAAAGAGCTAGCCAGAAGCGAGTACACAAAGGCTCTCACAGCCGATCCCGAGTCGGGACTGGCGTTGCGACAGATGGGCATTTTGAAATTGGACGACAACGACATAGTCGGTGCAAACAAAGATTTGAGCCGCGCCGTTGTGCTCAATCCAGACGACCAGGTGGCGACAGGACAATTGCAAAAGCTCTGGCAGGATCAGGTCAATAAAGCACCCGGCAGTACCAACGCCCATCTCGGCTTAGCGCGCGCATACCAGTTGAGTGGCGATCTCAAAAGCGCGCAAAACGAATATCGTGAAGTGGTCAATCTCGACCCGCATCATCCTAGCCTTCCAGCTTGCAGACAGAGTTTCAAGCTGGCAATGGCGAAAGACGAAGCGACTCATTGCTTGCAAGCCGCTCGCACACTGGAATCGGAAGGTGCGTTGAACGAAGCCCACCAAAAGGCAGTCGAGGCTGTCAATCTAACGCCTAATTGCATTTCGGCAAGACTCTATCAGGGGGCGATCTGCGAAAAACTTTCTCGCTACAAAGAGGCGCATGGCGCCTACATGGCAGTTCTCAAGGAAGATCCCAAGAACGTCGTGGCTGCGCGCCGACTGAAAGCAATTTCGCAAATGGCGAATGCACAAATTGGAGATGATTCCCAAAACGCCGGCAGCGCCACTCAAATAACTGGAACGAGTCAGACAAGTCTCTCAGGTCAGGCCAGTCAGGCCAATGTATCCGGGCAAATGAGTCAAGCAAGTCAGTCTGGTTTACTCGGACAGGCTGGTCAATTGGGACAGGCAGCCGGAATGACCGCGTATCAAAATAGTGTGGCCTACGGCACATCTGCCCAGACGACCAATGTCGATGCAAATGGTGTCAATGTGAACGCCGCTAATGCCGCAAATGCCAACACCACCGCGGCTTCAACGAACAAGCCAACGAAATTCTACGCCTTCCGCGGCTGGCAATATGGCTCACCTTTCTCACCGCAGGCGAATGCGGCAGCAGCGGCGCAGAACGGCAGCGCCGACACTACCGGTGGTGCCATGACGGGCAGTGCAGTAGCAGGCATGGGTGCTGGTGGTGCTGGCATGGGTGCTGCTGCAGCAGGCATGGGTGCTCTGGTCGGGCAGGCTCAAACTGGACAGCTGACAAGTGCATCGCCTAACCAAATGTCTGGAGGTCCTGGCACACCGGGCTATCAAACCAGCGCGCCACAATGGGCCGAACCGGCAGCGCCGATGCCATTGCAAGGGCAAGGACCGACGCCGGTGCCGTCTCCAACAGCCGCTCACGTAGCTACATTTTCTAGTTTTCTTGGCTCTTTGAGAAGTCTCAACATCCAGAATCAGCAACAGTCAGCGCAAGCCGAATCCGTGATGCAGCAAAGCCTGGGGCTCAGCAGCTCGGCGAGCGGCAGTTCATTAGGTGCATCCGGTGCTGGAGGGGGAGCTGGCGATCCGGGATTGGCGAGCTTGCTAGCTAGTGTCGACAATATGCCCAGCGCAGGATCAACAGCTACGGCAGCGGCTGCCGGTGCTGCCGCCGCGGCGGCGCCTCTACCGGGAACACCGACGACATCGCAAGGAGCGTTGACCCAAGCCCAGGCTGCATTATCACAGGCTCAAGCAGTTCTGTCACGAGCGCAAGCTCCCTCGACCGCACCACAAACGGTGACAACACTGGCCACGAGCACAGCACCAGTGGCGGTGACTAACACGCCCAGCAGCGCATTCGCCAGCGTGCTAGCTCAGGCGGCTGCGAGCCTGGCCCACGGTATCACGCCTCCGGCTGCTTCGGGCGCAATGACGCAAACACCGGCGACGACGCCGACCATCAATCAATCTAATTACCAGAGCATCGTGAACAGACTGCGCGGGCCTCTGACCGGGGGCACCGTTGTGCCTACCTCCGCCATGGGGGCAAACACCTCAACATCAGCTAGTAACGTGAACGGCTCGTTGCTTTCGGCAACACCTAGCTATAACAACGCCGCAGCCAGTTACGCTGCGGCTCCTCAGTATGCCGCCTCATCCCCTTCTCCTAGTCCGCAATATTCTGGAGCACCACAGGTACCAGCCGTGGCCCAGTATGCCACTGCCAGCAGTCCACAACTTAGCGGCTCTCCGCCGACCGCAGCATTAGCGCCAATGGATTCGCAAGACCTTTATCCGGTGACCCGAGCCTGGCAAGATGGGCCGACAGTTCTACCTCCCGACGTCACCCCTGTGGCTGGCTCAGCTGCTGCGGCAAACGCGAGCGGTCTTACGCACACTAGCACCTCGACTGATGGCAGCTCCACCGTGGGGACTAGTGCAAACAGCGCAGGGACAGCCGCACCGAGCACAAGCAGCGCACCAGTCATAGCAGCATTGCCGAGCACCGCCGCCCCGACGACACAGGCTTTGAGCGGCGCAGCAAATACCAAGTCTCAGGATAATGCTAGTGATTTTGCCAACGCTTCCGTGCAGCTTGAGCTTGAAGGTTTCAACCCAACTCCGACCGCCGTTAAACTGAGAGTTGTGCTGAGAAATCAAAGGAGTAAGTCCCTTTATATTCCGGAGCGAGCAACTGGCATTATTCACATGGCGGGCAAAGCCGATCAGGAAGCGCACGTTGCTTTCCCGGTGCGGGAAGTGGCTGCTGGGGCCGAAGTCCACGGCGTGATTAAAGTGGCCGGACACGACCTTGACCCAGCAGCAGATTTGGTTTTGCCGAATTTTCTACCACCAGCATTCGCCGACCGGGATTTGCATTTAACGGTGCCAATATCAGCTCTGATGAAGTGATTTTGGCGGTTCCTTCTGCGGCACGCCTTTAATATCGCGGTCGCCGTTCTGGGTGCTGTCAGTTCTTTGCTTAGCCTTATGGCGAGCTCGCAACATGACTACGTTATCGGGCAGCTGCAAGCGTTCGTTGTCGAGCACTTGCTCAACCGGCAGACGATGAATGGCAGCGGGGTGTGCGCCGAAGTCACCAACGGCGCAGCCTGGATGACCGAGAATAGTTTGATCGCAAGCGCTTTTAATTTCGTCGGCGCACGCGACACTGGAATTAGTCAGGGCACAACAGCCGACTATGAAAACGAGATTCAACTTCCTATCGAGAATTTTCATGATTGCTCACCTCAAGCTGGAGGATAGGCATTTCCATCCCATTATGCGCCTTTTACTCGAATCGAGCGGGTGAGAAGGCGGCGTATGCGTTGGTAAATCCGCTTGATGATTGCTTGGAAAGCGTTGTCAGCGGCCGAGCACCAAAGTCGCCGACGGCGCAAGCCGGATAACCCAATATTGTCTTGTCACAGACACTCGCAGTTTCATCGGCGATTGCGGCGCTGAAACTATTCAACGCACTGCAAATAACCAGAGAGACGAAACTCCGCTTTTCCAGAATTCTCATAATCGACGCCTCAGACGGCACCGGCATTCCACATTTATTATCCTCACTCATTGCCATTAACGGAAGCCGAGCAGAGAGGATCGATGACGACTGCTCACATTACCCACTGCGGCTTACTGTGATAGAGGTAGCGGATCGTTGCTTTGTCCGCTGCCGAGAGATGATCGACGATCCGATCAGCGAACATGATGTCTTCACGGTAAGGACTGTGCGCTTTTATGCCTAGCGCGTGGCCAAATTCGTGAGCGCTGGCAGCTTGCATTTTCTCATCGGAATGATTGACCATCGTCGACAACTCAATCACTACGGGCTTCTGCCGAATTTTCATTTGTTGAGCCTGGGCGAGTGGATACAACTGCGCAGACGTGATACCACCGACCATGATGCCACCGGGCGCAGTGGCATCTTTGAAAGCATCAGTAAAAAACACCATGATGTGCGCCTGACGCGGATCATCTGTAAAGGCGAAACTAAGAAGCCCTTCTCCCTCAAACTCACGCCATTGTTCGATGCCCGCGGCTACTTGGTCGTTCATATCAGGCACCCAACCTTTGACGGCCTCCAGCTGAGCGAAAGGATTGCCAGGAGTTTGCAGCATTTGAGTAACTGTATCTACGCGAGTGGCAGGTATTTGATCAAACGGACAATCCGGCAATTTCAAGCCGGGGGCAATCCAGATAAGTAAGGGCATCTTCTTAGTGTCCCAACGGACTAATTGCATGTTCAAAGTCGGTTCGCCCGGGTCGTAGCGGTTGACAGGACCATGGGCGCGGCGATCAAGCCCGGGGCTGAGGTGAACTCCATACGACGACGGCAAGTCATTATCCGGCGTTTGCGACTCAGTGTTTACCGGAAAGCCTGCTTTGGGAAGCTTCCGATAATCATAAGACAGAGCAGGTAAAGACCAGACGGCAGGAACCAAGATAAGAAAAATAGCTAGAACTCTTATGAGATTTGCTGTTATGCCAGAATCGCGCAAGGCATCCTCGTCTTCCAAAAATCTGCTTACAACCCACATTCTAACGCCTGAGACTCAACGTCGACCACCGCCCTCATGCTTTCGAACCGGAGGGCATACAGAGAACCGCCAGTTTGCGCGATAATAATGCTGCTTAAATATATAGAGTCGGATGTGATGGCGCAAAAGTTGACTACTCTCTACGAAATGCTCAGCCTGGAGATGGCGGAGGCCATAGCCAAGCAGTTGCGGTCAAAGCCCGATAGCAACATTGGCTTGCCGACCGGAGCCTCTCCCCTGGGCGGCTACAAACTTCTCTCTCAGTGGTCGATCGAGAAACGCCTGGATTGGACGCAGGCCCGTTGCTTCGCTCTCGACGACTACTTGGATGCCGACGAAGACGAGTCGTTCGAATACTACCTGGAAGAGAACTTATACAAGAGCACGAACTTGCCGTCTGATCACAAATTCAATCCCAGACGCACGGACGACTACGATTCCATTATTAAAGGGTTCGGCGGGCTTGATTTGACGATTCTCGGCCTCGGTCAAAACGGACATATTGCTTTCAACGAACCAGGCACACCAAGAACCAGTTGGACACACTGTACCTGGCTGGCCGAATCGACTCGCAAAGCCAATCAAACCTATTTCGGACCGGAAGAAGAAGTGCCCCGACGAGCCCTAACAATGGGCATCGAAACGATTCTGGCTAGCCGGAAAATCATCCTCATCGCCTCGGGCAAGCAAAAGCATGCCACTCTCGAAAGAGCGCTATTAGGTACCGTGGATGTGAACGTTCCTGCTTCATTTCTCAGTCTCCATCAGGACGTGACGGTCATATCCGACTTTGAATATTGAGCACACGAGGTCAAGCCGACGCAAGATGAAGAACTGTTCGGGAGGAAAAATAGTGGCGACGGTTCTAATCCGAGACTCTTTCATGCCTGGCTTCTTGTCAATTCTCGCCATGGCACTGCTGTCGCCGACGCCCGCTTTTGCCGACCGACTCGACGATCGTTTCATACCGCCAGACGTCACCCTGATGCCGCAAAATTCTGGATCAAGCGCGGCATCAGCGGCCGCGGCAGCAGCTATTGCTGCCCCGAGCGGTCCGACACCAGGACTTTCAGGCGCTGCAGCTTCTCAACCTGGAACAACGGTAGCACCGAACGGATTGATTATGCACGGACGACCAGGAGCCACTTACACGCCGCCGGGTCAAGCACCAACACCGCCACAGGCCGCGCCCGGAGCAGGCGCCCCACCGCAGGCCGCCCCCGGTTCGGGGCCGACGCCGCCACCGGTAGCCGGCTCGATTCCACAAGCTAACGCCACAGCCAGCGGAGCTGTTTCAACAGACGCTTCTCATGATCCGATTGCTGTCATCGTAACGAACAAAGGCCCAATCGTCATTCGCCTATTTAAAGGCATGGCACCAAATACGGTGGCTAACTTCATTGACCTTGTGCAAAAGGGATTTTTCAACGGTTTGAAATTTCATCGCGTCGAAAAAGGTTTCTGCATCCAGGGAGGCTGTCCTAAGGGCGATGGCACAGGCGAGTACATAGATCCAACAACCCATGCGCCACGCCACCTTCAATTAGAAGTTTCATCTTTGCTCAAACACAATGCCGCAGGAGTTGTCGCCATGGCTCACAGTGCCAGCCCCGACAGCGCCAGTTGTCAGTTCTATATAACACTCGCTCCAGAACCGTCATTGGACGGCAAATACGCGATTTTTGGCGGCGTCATCAAGGGCATGGAAGTGGTCAACAGTATCGCCATTGGCGATGTCATGACGACGGTCAGTGTTCAACAACCATAAGGAAAACGGCATGCAACTTTCAGACTACATCACTCTCGGTCGCAGCGGATTGAAAGTGAGCCCGCTCTGTCTAGGCACAATGACATTCGGAGAAGATTGGGGCTGGGGCAGTTCCGGAGAAACTGCACGTCAAATTTTCGACACTTATGTCGACCGCGGAGGAAATTTCATTGATACCGCCGATGGTTACACCAACGGCAAAAGCGAAGAACTCGTCGGCAAGTTCATCAAAGACAAAGCAGTCCGCGACAAAATTGTACTGGCGACAAAATTTACTTTTAATGCCGAGAAGGGCAATCCAAACGCAGGCGGCAATGGTCGGAAAAATATTTATCGAGCGTTGGAAGGTTCGCTTAGACGACTTGGCACCGACTACATAGATTTCTATTGGTTGCACACCTGGGATAAAGTAACGCCAGCCGAAGAGGTACTGCTCACCCTCGGTGATTTAGTGCGAGCTGGAAAGATAAGGTATTTCGGGCTTTCCGACGTACCCGCATGGTATTTAGCCAAGATGCAAACAATCGCCGAACTAAAATCGACTCACGGAATTTCGGCTTTGCAACTCGAATATTCTTTAATCGAACGAACGATAGAACGCGAGCACATTCCGGCCGCCCAGGAATTTTCTCTCGGCGTCTGCCCCTGGAGCCCTCTAGCCAGTGGGCTTTTGACGGGCAAATACAAGCGCGGCTTCGATGGCGAAACCAGTGGCCGACTGGCAGTCGTCAAAGACAGCGGGCATCCGGGGTTCACGAAATTATTTACCGAGCGCAATTGGGATATAGTGGACGCCCTGACAGGAGTAGCCAAATTAGTTGGGAAAACACCGGCCCAAGTGGCTTTGAACTGGGTCGTCAATCGTCCGGGCATTACCTCGACAATAATCGGCGCCACGAAAATAGCTCAGCTACTGTACAATTTCAGTGCCATTGAATTCCAACTACCAGCCGAGGCTGAGGCGAAGTTGGAAGAGTCCAGTAGATTGGACCCGTCAGCGCATCCTTATCTGTTTTTCACACCAGGAATGCAGGCCATGGTCAATGGAGAGGTGCCTGTGCGGGCCTGGTCGCAGCAAAGTTAGTTGATGCAAAGTGGACGTGTTAAATCGCTGCAGCGCGTGAAACCAGCCTCGGGCGGGACTCTTCTCATCCATAATGCTCTTCCTTTTTAATGAAGCGGAACCCCAACTTCGACTAAGCGTCCCTGCTATCACTATCCAAACCGCAAAGGAGCACGCCATGCTTAGCTCGCAGTTGCAGCCGGAACACACCGAAGATGTCGTCTCGCTAATTCACCGTCACCCTCAAACCAATCCTCTTGCTGAGGCTATTGAACACGAGTCGGTCGGCGAATCACCTGCTGTTGAAACTCAAATCGAAAGATTGCACGATCGGGTGGAAAAATTCGAACACATTCAACAGTTACGCGAGATGCAGAGAGACAATTTCGCTATCAGAGCTTTTAAACGACTCGTTCGCTCAGCCGCCTAGGCGCCATTTCACAAGCGAAGAAAAATAGCTATTTTTATTAGGTGCCGCAAACACTTCAGCGACAACCACTCAAGGCGTAGCGGCTGTTCCCTGGATCGTGTCCAAATCACTTTCTATAGCCGGCACTATATGGTGCAAAAGCTTGTGTCCACCTATGTTGTTCAAATGGGACGTATCCCAGTAGTCACCGTAAACAAAGTCTTTTGACTCTCCCAGATCGATGAACTGTGCATTCTCGCTCTGCTCAGCTAACTCTTTGATGCGTGGACGGAAGACGTCGTCATAGAAGTTAGGCGGTAAAAGATTGCGGTTGATGTCAGTCAAAGGCATGTTTACCAAAACGACCTTGATTCCGCGGCTCCGGCACTGTTCAAGCAGCTTTTTTAAAAAACCCATTTGCACGGCAAAATCTTTATCACCCATGCCACGATATCTCTGACGATATTCTTTTTCACTGTTATTCCAGCGATCCTTGGTCATGCCAATCATCTGAAAGCCAGGTTGGTCCTTAGTTTTGAATGATGACTGATCGAGAGAGGAACCGCTTGTATCGATGCCGGCCAAACGGAGCAGCCGGTCAAAGCCTTTGTTGATTTCGTGTTGAAGACGCCAGCGCTTGCCGTAAAAGTAGCAGACATGAGTGGCTACAAAGTCAGCTTTGTCCTGCCATCCCGGCAAGTATGCGTCTGCATACGGAGCAAAATTACTCAGCCCCACCAATTTTCTGAACGTAAAAGTGGCGAACGGAGCTGTTAGGAACGAATCACCGAAATCTCGCGGCGCAATGCAAAAAACGAGGACGTCCGGCTTCTTATTTCCCTTCAGCAATTCGTTGACGAAGATATAAGCATCGGAGGCCATTTCACCAAACACAGCGAGGCTGTAGACATGTTGATTAGGATGCCCATGGGCAGCCAATGTATTGACCAATGTCGTCGAAACATGATGGTGAAAAATATCTTCCAGCTTGGAGTCTAATTCGACGTCCATTGCCCAGAAGGGATGCATCACCAACGAGGAGCCCAGCAAAACAACTGTCGGTCGTTGCGGCAGATTTTTGAAGCCGTTGACAGTGAGATCGATCGAACCACCGCCGTTCCAGAGATCTTGCACTGAGTCATGGGCGCTGCCTTTCGGTTTATCTTCGCCGACAGTTTTCCATAAAACGACATTCAGCAAAGCAAAAATACCTAAAGCGAAAACAGCAGATCTCAACGCCCAGGCTTTACGGGACGGTGAATATCGACTGGAAATCGGCTGATCTAGTGAAGAACCGGGTTGTTTTGCCGCCGGTAGTGTCGGGTTCGGCATCTAAATCCCATAACGACCAATAACTGCAAATGCTTGCAGCACTTGACTATTTTAAAAGGAACCAGAGTCGGCGACGCTAGATAACATTAATGTAGCCCCCCTTCGCCCACTTGATAAGCAGCAAAAGGCAGTGCGGCGCACAGGATCAAATATCGAAGACTCTTGGCTTCAATTAAATTAGAGCCTAGATACTATTTGGATCCATGTAGGGAGGCAGACGTTGGTCTGAGTTCTTATTCGGCTGAGGCGCTGACGGTATCCCATTAAACTCGGGTGCGACCTGACCCCCGTTGCCGCTATAAGGATCGGTAAAGCGCGGCACTGCCTGACCACGGGGCGAACCATAGTTACCAGGCGGCATTTGATTAAACTGACGCAACTGTTGATTGAGCTGGTTGAAGACATCGGCCATTTGGCGGTTTATATCATCATCACCGGAACCGAAGGGAATGCCAAAGGGCGAGACCGAGCCGAAAGGACTGCCCGATCCGAAGGGATTGCCCGAACCAAATTCCTGATGGAATTCGTAAGTTCTGAAACCAGGTGGCATTCCAGGA
>CAJCHQ010000275.1 GCA_903970295.1 Bryobacterales bacterium | reverse complement strand
CTGGTGGATACATCGATCCCAAGACTCATCGAGAAAGAACAATCAAGCTGGAAGTAAATCCATCTAATCCGCATTTACAGCATGATGCTGCCGGTGTGCTGGCTATGGCCAGAAGCCAGAGTCCAGACTCGGCCAGCTCGCAATTCTATTTCACTCTCGGACCCCACATGGAACTCAACGATATGGGTGGCGGCTACGCCGTCTTCGGTCGCGTAACCAGTGGACTGGACGTCGTAAAGTCGCTCACGGTCGGCGACAAGATGACCAAAGTCACAATCGAAGGAGCTAAATAAACTATCTGTTCAAGGCACCACACACACATACATAAGAGAAGGTAAAAATGACAACAGCAGATCCTGTAGTCGTTCTCGAGACGACAAAAGGCACAATCAAAGTGCAGATTTACAAAAATGATGCGCCGATTAGTTCGAACAATTATCTCGATCTCGTCAGCAAAGGTTTCTACAACGGTCTTTCATTCCATCGCTACGAGCCTGGTTTCTGCATTCAGGGCGGCTGTCCGAAAGGAACCGGCACTGGTGGATATACAGATCCGGCCACGAACAAAGAACGTCGCATTCAATTGGAAGTCGACAAAAACAATCCGAAGCTCGTACATAATGAGGCTGGTGTTATGGCTATGGCTCGTTCCAACGATCCTAATTCGGCTAGCTCGCAATTCTATTTCACGCTCGGTCCGGCCAATTTCCTGGATGGTCAATATGCTGTGTTCGGTCGTGTATTAGAAGGACTGGATGTGGTCAAAGCTCTGCGCGCCGGCGACAAGATGACCAAGGTTTCGGTTCTCGAAACGGCGAGTAAGTAATTCAGGGCGAGTAACTCGACGCCTCAATTGCAGACTAAATTGAAAATGCGCGGTCGTTCAGATCGCGCATTCCTTATATTTTGAGATAGCGTCCTGATGTCCAGGCACTGCCGCCGGCACCAACTGCGACACCAAGCAAGAGCATGACACTGAAAGTTTGAACCGCACTATATTCTAGACCATTAGGCAGAATAGGCGTGAGGCTGAGCAGCTGGTCGCGCACGACGGGATCGATATACCAGTGGGCACCGAGCAGGACAATGATGGCGAGTATTGATGCGGCTGCTCCGTATGCAGCTCCCTGCAAGATTAGCGGTCCTTTGATATAGAAGTGGCTGACTCCCATCAAGCTCAAGATTTCGATCTCTCGTTGCCTGGCCTCGATGACCAGGTGAATCGTGTTACCGATGACGATCAAGGTTGCCGCTGATAGAGAAGCAGTAACGACGATGCCGCCTAATTCGATGAAGTGCCGGAACTCATTCAGTTTGTGCGCGACTTTCAAAGGGTATCGTACATTTTCCACGCCAGCCAGGAGTTTCACCCTCGGTGCAACTTGCTCGACGCCGTCAGTGTTGACCATGCGAATATGCAGAGTGTTTGGCAAAGGATTGGCAATTGCAGCCACTTTGAAGGTGTTTTGCATCTCTTTCCAGGAGACATCTTTGGGCACGATCTCGACGACTTGCACGCCTGCGATTTGGCTGACTTCTTTGGCCACTTTCTTGGGATCGGCTCCTTCCTTGAGGTAGGCAGAGACTTCCAGTTGTGAGCCCCAGGCGGCGACTACGTTTTTCAGAGTCATCGTCAACTGTAAGACGCCACCGAATATGGTGAGAGCGACGGCCAGTATGCTTATCACCAGCCAGTTCGACCAGCCGCTATGTTTGAGACCGAGAAACATCTCGATCACCACACGCCACATTACTCTCAGTTGCCGCATTATTTATCGCTTGCCTCGGTTTCATAGACGCCGCTGTCAACGTCGGAAGCGATTTCGCCTTGCCTGATTGTGATCACGCGCTTGCGCATGGCGTTGACGATGGGCTGATCGTGGGTGCTGATCAAAACCGTCGTGCCGCGCTGGCTGATTCTTTCGAGAAGTTGCACAATTTCCAATGAGGTGGCCGGATCGAGGTTACCGGTTGGCTCGTCAGCCAACAAAACGGGCGGCCCGTTGACGATTGCCCGAGCAATGCCGACCCTTTGCTGCTCGCCTCCGGACAATTCGTCAGGATACGCGTCGCCTTTGTGCTCTAGATTGACGACGTTGAGAGCGCTGTTCACGCGGCGCTGCACCGATTTCTCATCGACGCCCAGAGCGCGCAGAATGTAAGCGACATTATTGAAGACAGTCTGTCTGGGCAGTAATTTGTAGTCTTGAAAGATGATGCCCAAACGTCTGCGCAAGTGTGGAATTTGACGGCCGGAGAGACGATTGAGATTGGCTCCGCCAATCAGGACAGTACCGCGCGTTGGCAGATCTTCTCGGTACAAAAGACGCATCATTGTCGATTTGCCCGCACCGGATGGTCCGACAAGAAATGCGAATTCGCCCAGGGCGATATGCAAATTTATGTTGACCAGGGCGGGGCGACCGCCGTAATCTTTAAAAACGTTTTGCAGTCTGATCACGATTTAAGAATTTGATGCTCAGATCTCACGTAGCGAGTTCAGTCACTTTCTTCCAGCGCACAGCCCGGAATGCCCAGAACAGCGAGGAGGCAATGATAACACAGTGTTCTCTGGGCATCCTTGAAAACGTCCAACCTTGCATTTTCTTAAAATGAATTGGCGGTCACGATCAACTGTAGAATCAACGCCTTCAAGGCGTATAGTGGTTTTGAGTGCGGTAGAAACATTCCATACAGTGACCGCCGGGTCCGTGCAACAGTGTGACTGCTTCCTGGCAGAGAGAGCATTGGGGATATCCTTTTGATATTCGCCATTTTCTCAATCTGATTTTGCGTTCACAGATAGCGGCCATGCGGTTGGCCAAATTGATCTCGTCAGCCAGGGCACTGCCTGCGCTTTGCTGATTGTCGCGTAATTCCTGGGCAATCAGAGCTAGTTGTCCTAATTCTTCAGTGCTGAAGTTGACAGCAGCCAATTCCAAATCGGTTGGATCAGGTAGTGGTTTGACGCGAAGACTCGCCTCCAATGCCATTTCCCCAGCGGTGCCGTGGTAATGCTTAAGATCGAAGCGCAGGCCATTTATGCTCATACCCAGAGACGATGCGGCATGTTGCAATTTGCGTAATATTTCTCTTTTCTTCAGGCTCAACTCCTGAGCGACGGCCGCGTCTTTCACCGTCACCACCATCTGGCTTTCGCTATCAATAAACAGGGGGCGAGATTGTTTAGCAAAGAAATCACCGGCAACCACTGGCCATAAGCCCATCAACGCATGCTCTTTCAAACGCCTATCTAATCCCAGCTTAGATACCAGTCTGCTGAGGACATTATTGATGCTGGCAAAGCTGCCTCGCTTTTGCCTGGGGCGGGGCTTCGCTTCTTTGCTGGAGCGATTTTCGGCGTCTGCGGTACCTGGATCTTCCATGCGTAACTAGTCTCAAAGCGGAGCCTAACGTAGTTAGTATAACTATCAATTCCAAATGAAGGTTGTCGAGCCCCTGTCGTTAACGACAGGCCCAGCTTGTTTCGTGGCTTTCGCAATGTCAAGATTTGGGTAAAATTTCCTCATTTTCAGACTGGCCGGAACTCGTGGGTTATAATCAGCATGAACAGCCAGTTTCCCAGGGCTGCGACGGAGCTTGACTAGAAATGAATTTTGCTGCAGACACGATCGAAGAACTTCGCAAAAGATTTAAACCAGAGAATGCGCGCAATCTCTCTGCGACATATCTGATTACCATTCACGGTAATGGGGGTGGCGCCTGGTTGACTAAGATCAACGACGGACAATGCGAATTCATTCCTCACGATCAAGCGGCAGATGATGGCAGTCAACCGGCAGATTGTTTGATCTCGGTAGATGCACAAGATCTGGAACTGATTATGACCGGTAAACTGTCGGCAATGACAGCGGCACTGTCTGGAGTTTTAGCAATCGAAGGTGAGTTGGGACTAGCCATGCAATTGGTGCCTATCTTCTTTGAAGGGCAGGCTCCGTTCATTTAAGCTAAGCCGCTGTGGATGCTGCTTCAGGCATCAAGCGGCAGCTAGAGCGGGCACTACTTCCGATCTGATGGATGCGATATTGCCCCAATTCACCCAACCTGAGAGGAAGAGAAATTCTTCCAGGTCGGCATTGTGGAGTCTGACATGATGAAACGCGAAGGCCGCTTGCTCCAGAGTAAGGGAAGACATTTTTACGAAAAACGCACAGCGTGTCGCGGCACGGGCCAGGTTGTAGTCTAGCCCGTCGAGCAATTTTTTCATTTCAGGCGAATGAACTTGAAGCAAGGTGATCTTCTTTCAATTCATTTTCTTCCAATCCTTTCACCAACTGAAGAAACGCACAGGCAGTCATATTGGAATTGTCGACTGGGGTCGCAGGCAAAACGATCGTGGCTTCAGGCTTTTCACCGGTGATGCCGACACCGAATGTTCGGTAGAGTGAATAAACTGCTTCGCGGGGCTTTATGGCTGTATTCACAACGACTGAATACTTAGGCCACAATTGCTTGTTAGACTGCGACTTAACCGCAAGAGGCGGAGCAGTAGCTAATTTTTACGAGGTGACAACGCGGTCTGAGCTTATATAGATTGTTTGGTTGACCGGCCAGCTTCAAAACCGTTTGCGGCAATACATTTGTGGAGTCCAGAACGGTTTTCCCTGATTACACTTAATTCTTGGATGCGCATCGCGTGACGCCCTTCCGTAAGCGTCGAAACGATCATTAACGCACTCGGTGAAAATCATTGGTCTACTTTGCGGACCGACTTTTCTCTTTCCCTAGCTTTTACTACAGGTACGCCACTATGCAAAATACATTGACTCTGTCAGTGCGTCTCTTCGCACCCGTACTGATGCCGGCCTCGCAGCCGTTGTCCAGGACAGCGATCATGCCCATTGCCGACGATACGATCCAATCATTTCAGCCCACCTTCAGTGATTCTAAAAGCGTTCTCGATTTTCCCCGTCTGGAGAATTGTTGGCGCCGCTCTTCGCGGCGTGGTTCAGTCTATCGCACCGACGAAAACAATGTCCTCCGCACCCATTCGTGGGGACCGAAGCTCGAAGATAATTTCGATGAAAGCATTTTCCCGGATGGATACATCGTTCGTCGAGATCGCGAGGGCTCGAAATTCGAATGCTTCCCGTTAGGCGAAGAGATTCAATACTTCCGGCTAACCCGATCGGACGGCCAAGAATTTTGCTGGAAAAGCTCGCTGCGGAGCAGTCCGGATGCAGCCATGTCCATTGTAGATTCGATTCCGGCAGAAGAATTATCGAAATGCCAGGACCGGTCTGTCGATATCGGCTTGCAATTCAATCAATCGAGTTGTGTGCGCATGAACTGGCATCAGTAGATGGCTATTGACGGGCGTGAACTGGATGAACTAGCGTCTAAAACGCCGGCCGCCTAGCCCGCCGCGGTCTTCCATGCGCAATGATCCTTGATCCTTGATTCTTCAGCACTTGTTTGTTGATTCTTGTTCAAGTTGTTGTAAGCGTTCTGAGGCCACTCAAGACGTGGAAAAGGCAGCATCTCAAGGACACTAATTCGGCTCAGGCAGGATCGCCAGTCGAGTCTTTGGGCGCAGATTAGCCGCTACACCGACGCCTCGTGAATGAAACGCGAGAACGTAGATGAAAGATCTTGCACAGTCAGACCCTGCTCAATCTTATTCTGCAAGATAGGGTCCGGCGATTTGACAATGACACTGGCCTGTCCAAGTTTGGGCGAGCAGTCGATTTCGACGGCGTGATCGAATAATTCCGGCAGACAATAGAGCCAATTGGCCAGACGACCCCTCAGAAGCAGCCGACGCTTATCTGTGAGTCTGCCGTTCAGTTTTTCTAAAACACGGTCAACATATTTTGAGAATTGCCCTTCTTCGACTTCTGCCCATATGCCCAATTCTATCGGCGTTTCTGCAGGCTGAACATGCAGAAGAAGAATGGCTCGAACAAAAAATCGCCGTGCGTCAATCGACATAAAGTCAGGAGCGGAAAGAATTCTACCTGAGACGTCTGTGCGACTTTGAAAACTGGGAAATAAGTAGTCGCACAAATCGGGACGGGCAAATGAATGGGCGAATTTAAATATGTGCGAGCCGCTGCAGAACCGACATTCGATCATTAAGCCGTTGGCGTTAGAGTCGGAGTTATTGTCGGACTTTAACTCTTCTAATTCAAGCAG
>CAJCHQ010000274.1 GCA_903970295.1 Bryobacterales bacterium | reverse complement strand
GCGAATGTGTGCCACTTCGATTTTGAGAGATTTGACTTTGCGCACGTAATAAGGGGCCTTGCCTCCAACAAAACCGCCGCCGAAGCGAAAGCCGAGTTCGACATAGTCACCGAATTCGAGCGGATTCAAAATGCACAAATCCAGCCATCCATCATTGACTTCTGCTGTTTCGCTAAGCGTTCCGACGCCTAGGTCGGCGATATTTGTGACGAATATTCCCGACGCTGGCACACGGAAAGTTTCGTCCGGCAATGTGATTTTGAAAACTACCGGTGGCAGAGCAATTGATTGGATCATCGAGCTGGCATAAGCGAGCATTTTCCAAGTCGCTTTGTCTTGCGAGATCGGCGCAAGAATGGCATCAGAGATAGGTCCAGCTCCTGCGGCGACGCAGAAGTATTGTCCATTCATCAAACCAAGATCGAGCTTGGCAATCTCGCCACCAAATGCGATGTCCAGAGATTCTGCTAACTGATCGACGAAAAGGTTTTCTTCGTAGATTCCTAAATTGCGCGCAAGCTGATTGCCGGTACCTAAAGGAATAAGGCCAACTGGCGTTTCTGAATGCGTCTCAGCCAGGGCGCTCAGAACGAATCTTATGGTTCCATCTCCACCAGCAGCAAGAATAAGATCTATATCGTCTTGAATTGCATTTAGAATTTCTTTGGGATTCATCTCAGGTCGAGTTGGAAACACAGTCACAGTGTACTTTTCGCAAGCTCGATGAATTACCGTTCCCAACCAAAGATCAGGATCCACAGCTGTGCCGGCGGCGGGATTGTAAACAACTAAAGCGTGCGGCATTTGTTTATTCTGTCACTTCCTGCTTGTCAGGTGAGCAGTCAAGGATGAGCTGTTCATGCGCTCTGGGACAAACAATAACAAAATGGAGAGAGATAAAAATGTGCTGATCGCGATCGAATTGAATCATAGAGATATGGAAGAAATTTCTTACATTTAAAGAGTTTGCTTGAGATAGTAGTCAACAGCGAGTAGAATCTCCGGCTGTACTTCTAGGGAAGTACATCGAAACAGGCGTTTTCTAGAGGCGCAGCGAATTTACGAAAGACGTCCAGAAGGCGTTCACAGCAGGCGTAAATGAATACTTCGCGACAGGCATTTTGGAGACACTAGGTTGACAATTAAACAGATTTCAGTATTGTATTCGACACCAGCTCTGAGTCGCAGAAATTATCTTCCTGTTCAGAAAGGACGGAAACGTTTGAAAATCAGCGCATTGGCGGGCGCCGTTGCAGTCAGCCAGTTAATTTCCATCGCCGTTTTGGTGTCACCAATTGCGGTGCCCTACCATGCGGTTGCCAAGGAGTCGATGGAAAATGCGTCTCCTTCCGACGTCACCGAAGAAGTAATTAATGGTAAAGCCTTTAGTGTCTCCAAAATTGTGGTCCATGCCCGACCGGAGCAAGTTTTCCGAGTTTTGACCGATTATGCAAATGCGCCAAAAGTCTTTTCTCAACTGAAGAAGTGTCAAGTGGTAGAAGATCACGGCGCCACAAAAATCCTTCATCACAAAGTAGCTCCCAGTGGTTTGCTGGGGACATACGAATATCAATTGGAAGTAAAAGAAGTTGCCGGCAGGAGCCTCGAATGGCATCGTATCAGTGGCGATTTCAAGGCTGTTGATGGTTTCTGGAAGTTGGAGCCAATTGACGGTGGCTTCACGCAAGTCACTTATTCAACGTACGTTAATGGCGGAATGTTTATTCCGCAGATTCTAATCAAGCATCAATTCAAGATCGACATGCCTGTTGTGCTATCGCACTTGAAGACCGAGTGTGAAGGTAATGTCAAAATTGCTCACAGAGGGGGAGCGCCGTTGCCCCAGTAGGGCTGTCAGCGGTAGCTAATGACACTCTGGATCGACATTATTGGAACCGCGCAGCTGCCAGCGCGGTTTTTCTTCTCAATGTTACTGATCCCGTCACGAAACGAGATTGACCTCGGAGCCCGAGATATGCGCCCAGGCAACATTTGCTAGAATAACCGCTATTGAGGAGAGGTACCGAAGCGGTCATAACGGCGCCGCCTCGAAAGCGGATGGGCGCAAGCCACGTGGGTTCGAATCCCACCCTCTCCGCCATTTTCGGCTGGAAACCCCTGTGGCTCACGGCTTTCGGGAATCCGAATTTCTTGCTACCCCGCCTTTCCCCGCCTTTTTCATCTGGGGAAGTGGCCGATTTAGTTTTGAACATTTCCTTTAGTCGGATGTTTTGCTCTTGGGTGTAGGAATCGATCCAGCCGGTGTAATACCGGATGAGCACGTCGATAGTGCTCCAGCTGCCAGTTTTGGCGATGTATGGCTGCCCAGCAAAGGTGTGGCGCATGTCATGGAACGAATTCCTAATTAGGCAAGTCGTAGCGGCAATTCATTTGTCGCTGATCGAAGGGAACGAAAACATTCGCTAAGCTACTTGGCAGCAAGTCCAAGTCAGGCAAATTCAGTCAGTCAATGGCTTGGAGAGAATAATTTCGTAGGGTCGATATCCGGTCGCCTCGTAACACTTCAGAGCCGAGAGATTGGTGGCCTTTGTGCAGATTCGTATGCGTTCACAGCCTCGCTGGCGCATTTCCATTTCTACAGCCTGCAATAACAGTCGTGCAACGCCTTTCCGGCGCCAAGCATCAGCGACGAAGATATCCGAAACATAAGCATGCCTGCGAGCATCGTCTCGCAGAAGAGGGTCATCATCTTCATCTATCCACGCGCAGGCAAATCCAATAGCATCATTGTCCATTTTTGCAATCAAAATGATTCCTTGTCGATGCCGATCAGCTATTGCTTCAATAAGCATTTTGGCATAGTCAGTGCCAATTTCTGCGCCAGATTTTAACTCCTGGACTTTGGCTCGCTCGTACTCCTGAATGGATTCTACGAAGCCCCTGATTACTTCAAAGTCAGTCGGTTGGAAAGAACCAATTACGATCCTGGTTTCAGATGTTTGCATAATTCCTTCTGGATTACCCTTGATTGAACAAGGCAATACTAGTAATCACCTTGGCCGCATTGCCATGCCTTAACTCTGTTTGTGGGATCGACTCGAAATAGTGATTTCGATTATATCCACCGGTGGCACCGCGATCATGAAATCCGGATGAAAGTTGAACTGGTGCAGATCTTTGAGTAACGACAGATTTATCACTGACAAAAATTAGGACCACCTGGCCGAACACGCTGGTTCTGCCGACGGTATCACTCTAAACCTATGCACTCGTAAAATTTTTCTGTATTAATAGACTGTCGTTTTTGACACGCGTTGTGCTAGGTCACTAGTCCAACACTTTCTACGACTTTAGTTTCAACTTGAGTGATTGTTCCAGCTCGACGCCTTTTTCCACAATCTGCTCCTTGGTGGGGTTCGGCACCTCTTGCCAAAACTCAACCCACTTTGTCCTGAAAGTTTGAAGAGCGGGATTGTTCGCCAGCTTAATGTCGAACGTTAAGCAATTGTTCTTGTCTTCAATTTCTTTCAGAGAAAAAAGATCGGGATGAATGCGTAACACGCCCGCAGGGATTATGTGTACAAAAACGAGGTTGCTCCTGGTCCGAGTCCCTTTCGTCAGTCTTCGTTCGGATACAGTGAAGCCAACGGGGAAAGGCTCACGAAGGTCTTTATTTTGTATAGAGATAGGCGCGCTTTCATAAGCTGCCTGAACGTAGAAAAAATTGTCAACGTCCGAACCTTCGGACCGAATGTTAAATTCGTCGATATTTCCAGACGGAAGAACGCGGAAGCCTATTTCACTATAAGGGCTCTTGGTCCGGTCAAAAGTTTTCCAAGTTTGCAAAATGAGGTCTTTAGTTTGGTCGCTGGCAGCCCTGCAGGCAAAGTTAAAAACACAATCATGCCATCTGGTTAATTTGAGATGAGATTCTGACGTTACACTGACGTTGTCGGATGTGGAGTTGCTATTAATCGCCTCCGCCGGTATGGACACAACAATGCCAGCCAAAACTAGCTCCAGCGGAATAGCAAACAGATTTTGCACGGCGCACAGCTCATATGAATCTGTGACCTTTAAAGCATTTCCAAAGCCTCTTGTGAAGTTAAAAATTAATGACGATCATTGTGCAGTCGGCGTCGCTAAATAAGTTTCGATGCCGAGCGACGGTGCGCTGGGTGCCTCTGTAAGCGACGATTCGCTGGCGAAGAGGACTCCTTTTCTAGGCGTAGGTCCAACGTCTTGCCCAAGCAGACGGCGCAAACTATTTTCGGCTCACGCTTGCCAGCGCCAATTAATCACTTCTGGCAAATCAATGCCGTATTTATATGCGTAGTTGCGGCAATCAATTTGTTTGTCCTGGAATTTTTCTTTGGCGTGAGCTCCCGCAACTGCCAATTTGGGTACGCGATCGATCGCGTCCATGGCGATACTGTAGCGATCGATTTGATTGATGATCGCTAACTCCATCGGCGTGTCGATGTTACCTTTTTCTTTGTAGCCGCGAACGTGAAAGTTGTCGTGATTGTGGCGTCTGTACGTCAACCGGTGAATTAGCCACGGATAGCCGTGGAAGTTGAATATCACTGGTTTGTTCTGCGTAAATATGCTGTCGAAATCGCGATCGTTCATGCCGTGTGGATGTTCATTCTCCGGCAGGAGTCTGAGCAGATCAACAACATTGACAAAGCGAATTTTCAAGTCTGGAAATTCGTGTCGCAAAAGTTCGCAGGCTGCCAGTGATTCTTGGGTGGGAATGTCTCCGGCGCAAGCAAGCACCAAATCCGGTTCTACACCTTCGTCGGTGCTGGCCCATCTCCAGATGCTGGCGCCGCGCGTACAGTGTTTGATCGCTGCGTCCATGTCCAGATATTGCAGATGCGATTGTTTGTCCGAGACAATCACATTGATGTAGTTTTCGCTGCGCAAGCAGTGGTCGGCAACGGAGAGCAAGCAGTTGGCGTCTGGCGGCATGTACACTCGAATGACGTTGGGGCTTTTATTGAGCACGAGGTCGATAAATCCGGGATCCTGATGCGTGAAACCGTTGTGATCTTGGCGCCAGACTGTCGATGTAATCAGCAAATTTAGCGAAGCGATCTTTGCGCGCCAATCTTGTTTATTGCTGATTTCCAGCCATTTGGCGTATTGATTGAACATCGAGTCGATGACGTGCACGAAGGCCTCGTACGTCGAGAAGAAACCATGCCGACCGGTGAGCAGATAGCCTTCTAACCAGCCTTCCAGCGTGTGCTCGCTGAGCATCTCCATAACACGACCGTCTCTTGCTAGCTCGCCGCCGTCGTTATCTTCCGGAAAGTATTGTTCGTTCCAGAATTTCTTGCTGGCATCATATACATCGTCGAGTTTGTTAGAGGTTGTCTCATCCGGTCCGAAGATTCTGAAATTATTAGGGTTGCTGGTGAGAATATCCCGAAGCATTTTGCCCAATGGGCGGGTGTTTTCAACTTCTGTCTGTCCAGGTTTCTGGATGTCGACGGCATAGTCACGAAAATCTGGCATGCGCAAGGCCTTGCGCAATGTGCCACCATTCGCATGCGGATTCGAGCCCATTCGCCTGGAACCCAGCGGCGCCAGTGCTTTCAGTTCCGGCAGCAAGCGTCCGTTCTCGTCAAACAGAGTTTCTGGTTTGTAACTTCGCAACCAGTCTTCAAGCTGTTTCAGATGCTCGGGATTGTCTTGCACTTGTGCGAGAGGCACCTGGTGAGCGCGCCAGTAACCTTCGACTTTGTGCCCATCAACAGTTTTCGGGCCGGTCCAGCCCTTGAGTGAACGAAAAATGATCATTGGCCAATGGGGATGTTTTACTTCTTTCGACGAACGTGCTTCTTTTTGGATGGCGTAAATATCGGCAAAACATTTGTCTAGAGTGGCAGCCATTGCTTGATGCATGCTTTCTTCATCGCTGCCTTCAACAAAGTACGGAGTATACCCGTAACCTTTAAATAAACTTTCTAGGTCTTCGTGGTTGATTCGAGCCAAAACAGTCGGGTTGTTGATTTTGTAGCCATTCAAATGCAGGATCGGCAGGACTGCGCCATCGCGGGCTGCATTGACGAATTTGTTGGAATGCCAGGCTGTGGCGAGTGGACCAGTTTCCGATTCACCATCACCGACAACGCACGCGGCAATCAAAGATGGATTGTCGAAAACGGCACCATAAGCGTGCGATAGGCTATATCCCAGTTCTCCGCCTTCGTGGATAGAGCCTGGAGTTTCAGGCGTACAATGACTGCCGATCCCACCTGGGAATGAAAACTGTTTGAAGAAAGACAGCATCCCGTGTGCGTCTTCACTGATATTTGGATAGACTTCGCTGTATGTGCCTTCGAGATAAACTGGAGCGAGCACACCCGGTGCACCGTGGCCGGGGCCGGCGATGAAAATCATATCTTGGTCGTACTTTTTGATTAGACGATTAAGATGCACATACAAAAAGCTCAGACCGGGACTCGTGCCCCAGTGCCCGAGTAGGCGTGCTTTCACATGCTCTTTATGTAGAGGTTCTTTCAACAGCGGATTGTCGCGCAAATAAATCATTCCGGCCGCTAGATAGCAGCAAGCTTGCCAGAAACTGTGCGTTTTGCTCAACTCGCTGGGGCTCAGGGGCTGACCTTCAACGGTCGACCTGGCTGTTCCGTAAGCGCTTATGGAGTCATCATTCCTTACTTTTTCAGTGACGGTCAATTTATTTTCTCCAGGCTGTAAGTGCGAGTGGCGAAGCTGTTTTAGCTTCAAGTCGAAAGTCTCGGCAAGATGTTGCCGAATTAGATATGACAATTTTAATAACTCTGCTCTCGCCATATAGTCATTGCGAAGAAAGGCGAAGCGAGCTTGCGGCTGAAATAGCCGTTCTGTGAGGCGTAGCAAGATTAATGATTGATCGAGGGGTTGGCATTAAGCGGACTGAGGCTGGCAATTTTGAGATAATGCCCGAAAACAGCATAAAGGACTCAGGCAGTGAAAGTTGGCATCATCGGGCTTCCCTCATCGGGCAAAACAACAGTCTTCAACGCAATTAGTGGCGGTCACGCCGAAGTCAGGAGTTACG
>CAJCHQ010000273.1 GCA_903970295.1 Bryobacterales bacterium | reverse complement strand
ATGCAATGGGGTACCCCGAAATGCCCACAATTTCCGAGAATTTTACAAGAGATATTAGGAAGCCAGCCTCGGGCCAGGTCATTTATCGGGACGATGAGCTGACAGGTTTCGGCCTCAGGGTGACGGCCGGTCAAAAGGCATACATTGCCGAGTGCAGAGTAAATGGCACCACTAAGAGGGTCACCATCGGTAGGTGCGGGTCAATCTCCGCTGATCAAGCTCGGCAACAGGCCGAAAAAGTTATCAAACAAATGTCCGCTACACGGCTGCCGTCCAAGAGATCAGTCCAGGCTCCGACCCTCCGGGAACTGCTCGCCCTTTATCTGGATCGGAAAACATTGAGACCGGCGACCGTCCTAACCTACCAGCGCGTCATCAACGGCTGCCTCCAAGATTGGCTGGATAAGCCAATCACCACGATCGATGAAGAGATGGTCCAGACCCGCCATCGTGATCTATCAAAACCAAACCATATGGGCACCCTGGGCCACGATCAAGCCAACTCGGCTATGCACGTGCTCAGCCGCCTGCTCAACTATGCCGCCGACAATTTACAGAGCCCTGATGGTCAGCCAATCATTACGGCAAATCCGGTCTGGAAGCTCAATCAAAATAAGCTCTGGTACAAGACAAATCGTCGAGAGCTGGTGGTACCCGACCACAAATTGGGCGACTGGTACCAGTCCGTTATGGCGTTGGAAAATGACCAGGTGCGTGATTACCTTTTGCTTTTAATCCTGACTGGCCTCCGCCGCACCGAGGCGATCAGACTTCGCTGGTCCGATATCAATTTCGAGGAGCAAACCCTCACGATCCCGGCGGAGGTCTCGAAAAATCATCGGGAGCACCGACTTCCTTTGAGTGATTTCCTCCTGGCCATGCTGGAGAACCGGAGATCTGAGTCTGGCAAATCCGGCTGGGTCTTTCCTCGGGACTATGCCGATGAGCCGATGGCATATCCGTATGATGCGATTAGGCTCGTCACCCAGAGGGCCGGGTGCGAATTTACCCCACATGCGCTCCGCCGCACCTTTTGCTCAGTGGCAGCCCGAGCGGGAATCGGTCATCATCTAATCAGAAAGCTGGTCAACCACACCCAGGTCCTTGACGTGGCTCACAAATACATCTTGATCGGGGTGGAGGGATTGCGAGAGCCAATGCAGCAGATCACAGACCGATTAATCTCCCTTATGGGGTGCTCGGCAGCAGATGGCCGGACCAGTGCTGCCCATCCTAAAGTTGCCCGCCGTGGTTTCAAGGCCCCCACATTGGATGAGGTCCTCGACGCCTACATAAAATCGAAATCGCTCCGTCCTGGTGCAGTGAAGTACTACGAGAATGCGATCTGGGTTGGTCTCAGAGATTGGGTCCACCTGCCGGTGACCGAGATCACAACTGAGATGGTCTTGGTCAAGCATCGGGAGTTGTTGAAGTCCCGCAAGGCCAGCTATGCCAGTGTGCCCTTCCAGGTGCTCCGTCTGCTGTTCAACTTCGCCGCCGAAAGCTACCAAAACCAGGCGGGCCGACCGATCATCGAGATCAATCCGACCCGGCAGCTTGCCCAAACGGAAGCCTTTCAGAAATCTCCGGTCAAGGACAGGGTGATACCAGAAGAGAAGCTGGCCGACTGGTACCAGGCTGTCATGAGCGAACTTGACCCGGCGGCCCGAGCAGTTCTGCTCTTTGCCGCCTTCACCGGCACCACCAGGATGCAGGCGATGACGCTCAGGTGGGATGACGTGGACTTCGACAAAATGACCATCAGGATCAGAGCGGAGGTCTGCCAAAACCATCGGGGATACGAATTGCCTTTAGCCTCTTTTCTGGATCTGCTTTTGAGCCAGCACAAATCCATGACGGCAGCTTCGGAGTTTGTTTTTCCCGGAAGAAGGGGCGGCCACAAAGTATCTACTCAAAGGGCAACGAACCGGGTTAGTGAAAAAATCGGGTACGGCTTTGAGATGAATGATCTCCGCCGAGGATTTGTAGCGGCGGCGTCAAGTTGTGGAATCGGCCAGCAATTGATCAAGAGGCTCACAAATCATTCCATCTCGTCCGACATGACCGACTCATTTTTCCGGCCGACCGATCAGGATCTCCGTGTGGCGATGGAGAAAATATCAGCCCACCTGATCGGCCTCATGAAGATCGATCTCGATGATTGGAGATCCGATAAAATCAGCGCTGCTATTGGTTAATCCAGCGACCGAGGCTCGGATTGTACACGGCTACCACATTGTTTCCGAAATCAACAGGCGGCTGATTTTGGCATTTGCATACCTCCTATGCGAAAAATCACATTTACACTGTCTTTATCAATATCTACCCGCTTTACCAGGGCACGAATCACGTTCCTCTTAGCCTCGAAATCGAGCGTTTGTAGCTTAGCTAATACTTGTGATGAGAACTTTTCAAATTGGACAATCAACAGGCGAAGTTGTTGATCTGCGACAGTCGCTTCATCTGCTGCTCGCATTTGAGCCTCAATGCGAGCCAGTTTCGCTCGTGCCTGTTTAACACGCGGTTCAAATTCGCGCTTCTCGATGATACCGTCTGCGTAACCATCTATCATTCTTGCAATGGCATTACGCACCTTGGTCTGCTCGTTTTGCATGTCAGTAACATCGTGAGTCTGTCCAGCTTCTAATCGGCGTTTATATTCCCTTTCAATCAGATCTGGTTGTTGAAGAACTTTAACAACCTGCTCCCAAACAGCCGCTTCTACGATGTCTCCTCGAATTTGCTTGTTGTCGCAAATTGGCTTGCCGTCATGTTGCCTGTATCCGTCCGAGCCGCTGCATCGATAGTACGTGTAGAGGAGCGACTTGTTTTTGCCACATACACACCGCTTGGCAGTAAGCGCATAACCACAAATCTTGCATCCGAGAAGGCCTTGTAATAAGTATTTTGCGCCCTCGTTACGAATCCTGCTAGTGGTTTTGTTCACTGCCAGTTGCTCCTGAACAGCTTCAAATAACACTGGCGCCACTAGTGGTGGCACTGGAATATAAATCCACTCTTCCTCAGGCACGCTGTAAATGGAATATGGATCTTGCTTTTGCTGCTCCTTTCCCTTTGCTGGTCGAAAACTAGGGCGCTTTGGTCCTAGCTTTGTCTTTCCAAACGCAGCTTTCCCAACATATGATGTGTTCCTCAACATCTGCAGTATTGACTTTGCTGACCATACCGTTTTGCCGGTCCGGCTCTTTATGCCTTTCGAACTTAATCGTCTCGCCACCTCCCGGAGAGTCACTCGTTCTTTTCCAATCCATTCGAAAATTTGCTGCACCACACGTGCTTCTTCAAAGACGATTTCATAGTGCGCCTCTCCATCTTCTGACACTTTTCTCGAAATGAATCGATAGCCGTATGGCGCACTTGCCATAACGCTTACAGCTCCGTGCTTTGCCGCGTGCAGTTTGCCTCTCCTCGACCGCTCCATAATTTTGGCGCGCTCATACTCCGACACCATACCCTGCACTTGAAGAAGCAGTTCATCTTCCGGTGAATCGCCAGTTTGCTTATTCAAAAATACAACTTCCACTCCCGCCCGACGAAATTCATCGATTAACAAGATCTGGTAGGCGTACTTTCGTGATAGGCGATCTGGAGACATGATATAGATGCGTTCCAGTGTGCCACCATACACCATATCTCGCAAGCGTTCCAATGCTGGCCGAATCAGCGTTGCGCCGCTAATGCCGTCATCAATGAATCGCAGTTCTTCCGGCACTTGTAGCCCATCGGACTGAACGCGATCTAACAACGCTTCGATCTGACTGTGAATCGTCCCACTGTCTGCCTGCCGATCTGAAGAAACACGAGCATAAATTCCCACTTGCATATGATTGTCCTCCTTGATACTCACAAATTAGAGACTGCTGAGAAAATCTGAAGCTGCTGTATTTCTACCTCCCTTAATTTCTTGGGCTTTGATCTGGTTTTTGTTTGTTGAGGACCTTGCTTAATTGGCACAATCAGCTCATAAGCCATGCAGATATTCTTTTCTTCCAATCTGTTTGATTCAAAACTCACTGTAACTTTTAATTCCCTTGTTGTCCTTCTGGGCATTCGTTTCATTCCTCTCTTTGCAGCGCCACCGCGGGCGGTGCCTTTGAGTGGTATTATATGCGGTAGCGCTCAGGATGGAAATGGTATAAAAGTAAAATGCTGTCAAACTTTTGCACCGCTTGACAGCATCTGTGACTTAAGCTTTCCCGAATCGCCCATTGGGTTGCCGAATACGCCGGCCGGACAAGGGTTTACGGTCAATTCTCAACAAAAACTCGAATTCGGATTTGGAAACATTGTGATGGGAGCATACAGTCCGACTCTCGGTCGCTGGATCAATCGGGACCCTGACTGATTTTGTCTGCTATCCAATCGTCGGTATCGATTTGCATTAGAGCGATCAGGCGAGTTGAGATTTTCTCCATCGCCACTCCGAGATCTTCTTCAGTAGGTTGGAAAAATGCGTCCGTCATGTCCAGCGACTGAGAATGATTGGTCAGACGCCTGATCACTTGCTGACCAATTCCGCATTT